>CAZKNW010000275.1:0-5728 GCA_964554035.1 uncultured Verrucomicrobiota bacterium | reverse complement strand
AAGACGAAGGTGGATGCGATCGAGACCTTTCCCGAAGAGACGGAGGAACCCATCATCGAGGAGGTCATCCTGAGGAAACAGGTCATCAATGTGGCCGTCTCGGGCGAGGTTGGAGAAAAGACGCTCAAGCGTGTTGCGGAAGAGGTGCGTGACGACCTGCTGCTGCTCCCCGGAATCACGCAGGTCCAACTGGAGAACGCGCGCCCCTATGAGATATCCATCGAGGTTTCCGAGGAGGCGTTGAGGAAGTATGGAATGACCCTTGGCGAGGTGGCGGCGGCGGTGAACCGATCCTCCATGGATCTTCCGGGCGGAGCCATCCGCAGTGAAGGGGGCGAAATCCTCCTGCGCTCCAAGGGACAGGCCTACCGGGGCAAGGAATATGAAAAGATCGTGGTCCGACAGCTGCCGGGTGGAGCGAAGATCCTCCTGGAGGATGTCGCGGTGGTGGACGACGGCTTTGCCGAAACCGACCAGAGCGCGCTCTTCAATGGAAGGCCCTCCGTGCTGGTGAAGGTCTTCCGCGTCGGCAACCAGAGCGCCGTCGCCATCTCCAACACGGTCAAGGACTACGTGGCCGGGCACCAGGCAGGCATGCCTGAAGGCGTGACCATCGAGACCTGGCAGGACGACTCGAGCTACCTGAGGGCCCGCATCAACACCCTGGTCAACAACGGCATCCAGGGACTGATCCTCGTCTTCCTGGTGCTCGCGCTGTTCCTGCGCTTCGGCTTGGCCGTCTGGGTGACGCTGGGTATCCCCATCTCGTTTCTGGGCACCTTCTGGCTGATGCCCGAAATGGGCACCTCCATCAACCTGATGTCTCTCTTCGCCTTCATCGTCGTGCTGGGTATTGTCGTGGACGACGCCATCGTGGTGGGTGAGAACATCCACAAGCACCAGCATTCAGGCATGCCCGGTTTGAAGGGGGCGATCCATGGTGCGCAGGAGATGATGGTCCCGGTCTTCTTTGCGGTGATGACCTCCGTGGCCGCCTTCTATTCGCTCTCCGCCATCGAGGGAAACACGGGCCAGGTGCTTCGTGTGATTCCGCTCGTGGTCATGCCGACCCTGATCTTCTCACTGGTGGAATCCCTACTGATCCTTCCGTCGCACCTCAGCCATGGAAAGGGGGGGGAGGAGGCACGCAATCCGGTGGGCAGGGCATGGGGGAGCTTCCAGGGGCTCTTCACCAGCGCCCTCGCATGGTTTGTGCAGGAGATCTACCGTCCGGTCCTCAGGCATGCACTGCGTCGTCGATACCTCACCATGGCCTGTGGCCTTGCGACGTTCGTCGTGACCATCGGTCTGATCGGTGGTGGCTGGATCAAGTTCCGCTTTCTTCCCGAGGTGGAGGGCGACTACGTGGCGGCCATGCTGACGATGCCCCTCGGTACACCGGAGGACCAGACGCGCGAGAAGGTGAGGGAGATCGAGAGGGCGATCTTCCGCGTGAAGGAAAGGGTCGAGCAGGAGCAGGGGCAGCAGGTCGTGAAGCATGTCCTTTCGAGCATCGGTTCCCAGCCCTACAAGACGGAGCAGGAGAACCAGCCCAGCAATGTGGGTTCCTCCGGGAACTCGGGAAGCCACCTGGGCGAGATCACCCTGGAGCTGGTGCCCTCGG
This sequence comes from uncultured Verrucomicrobiota bacterium, assembly GCA_964554035.1. Lineage (GTDB taxonomy): Bacteria > Verrucomicrobiota > Verrucomicrobiia > Limisphaerales > CAZKNW01 > CAZKNW01. The sequence continues at coordinate 4,104 of CAZKNW010000275.1, read as the reverse complement.
AGGATCGTGAGATCCACAGTGCGACGATTGCCAACATGTGGCGTGAAGAGGTGGGAACCGTTCCCGGCGTGGAGGAGCTCCTATTCACAGCGTCCATCTTCTCCGCTGGAAACACCTTCGACATCCAGCTTGAAGGCAAGGACATCAACCGGCTCCAGTTGGCGGCCGGCGAGCTCAAGGAACTTCTCGGCCAGTATCCCGGAGTCATCGATATCTCGGACTCCTTCCGGGGTGGAAAGGACGAGGTGAAGCTGTCGCTCAAACCCGGCGCGGAAGCCTTGGGAATCCAGCTGCAGGATGTGGCGCTCCAGGTGAGGCAGGCCTTCTACGGAGAGGAGGCGCAACGCATCCAGCGTGGTCGGGACGACGTCCGGGTCATGGTGCGCTTTCCCCTGGAATCACGAAGATCCCTTGGTGATCTGGAGAACATGCGGATCCGAACCTCGGATGGACGGGAGATCGCCTTCTCGGAAGTGGCCGAGGCGGAGTTCGGAAAGGGGTTTTCGTCCATCCGGCGGGTGGATCAACTGCGCACCATCAACGTGAGGGCGGACGTGGATTCCTCGGCGAACATTGCGCCGGACGAGATCCTGAAGGAGCTGGAGACCAGGTTCCTGAACCGCCTGGACGAACTGCATCCCGGCATCGGCTATTCCTACGCGGGAGAGAAGCAGCAGCAGAACGAGACCATGGCAGGACTGCTGACAGGCTTCGTCATGGCCCTGATCGTGATCTATGCGCTGCTGGCCATTCCATTCAAGTCCTACATCCAGCCGGCCATCGTGATGACCGCCATTCCCTTCGGCTTCGTCGGGGCGGTCTGGGGGCATATCCTGACGGGAAGGGACATCACGGTGCTTTCCATGTTTGGACTTGTGGCACTGACGGGTGTGGTGGTGAACGACAGCCTGGTCATGGTGGATTATGTCAATCGACGACGAAGGGAAGGGATCTCCCTCATCAAGGCGGTGAACATGGCGGGCGTGGATCGCTTCCGGGCCATCCTGCTGACCTCCATGACGACCTTTGCCGGGCTGACGCCCCTGTTGCTGGAGAAGAGCGTGGAGGCCCAGTTCCTGATCCCCATGGCCATCTCACTCGCATTCGGTGTGATCTTCGCCACGGCGATCACCCTCATCTTGGTCCCTGCCATCTATCTGATCCTTGAGGACATCAAATGGTTCTTCCGCGAGCTGTTCGGCATCGAGCACGTCGATTACGCCGAGCGGGAGAAGCGCACGATGTTGGAGCTGGAGGGGTGAGGGGCCGACTTCACAGGCCTGCGCGGAGCGACGGGCCCTACCATTTTCACAAAGGCTGTTTAGTCCGATTAAGGAGGCGCGTAGTTGCCCCAGTTTTCTGTCTTCGCGCGGAATAAATTCCGCGCTCCCTTGACTCGCCTTCAGGCGCCTACGCACCTGGTTCAGTCGAGTCCGGCGAAGTGCATGCCGAAGGGGAGCCAGAGGGGGATGGTGATGAATCCCACGAGTGTGGTGCTGATGACCACACGGAGGGTGGTGTTGATGTGTCCGCCGTAGTGCTTGGCGATGAGCACGGGGAAGGTGGCGGCGGGCATGGCGGACTGGACCACGATGACTCGCTTGAGCTCATCGGAGGCCGGGAGGTATCGCGCTAGCAGCAGGAAGAGAAAGGGAATGGCGGCAAGACGCAGGATGCAGGCCACGGTCATGACCCGCGGTCGGATGTCCGCATGGAACTCCCCGATCTCATCGGCAAAGGTCGCTCCAATCAGGATGATTCCCAGTGGGATCGCGCATTGGCCCAGCATGGTTGCCGTGCCCTTGATGACGTCCGGCATCCAGGCATCGGCGTTGGCCTGGTTCAGAAGCAGGGTCACCACGATGGCGATGGCGGGCGGATTGATGGCGCGCTTCCATCCTTCCTTGAGCGAGGCCCCGGTCAGGACCATGAGACCGATCGTCCAGAAGGCGATCTCCACCCCCACGTTGTGAACGATCAGCACTCCCAGGGTTTCCTGTCCGAAAAGGAGGAGGGTCAGTGGGATGGGGACGTAGCCCCAGTTGTAGATACCGGCACTGAAGGCGAAGGAACCCCTCTCCTTCTTCTCACGGATCCCGGCCAGTGGGGCGACAAAATGGGCGGCGAGGATCCCGAGGGCGACGGTGCCGAAACCGACCACGGGTGCCAGGAAGACGTTGCTGGGCTGCTCCAGCGCCTTGTTTCCCAGGACGGCATCAAAGATCAGGCAGGGCACGAGGACGTTCAGCAGGATGCCCAGAATGCTCTTGTCGGCCTCCGCCTTGAGCCAGCCCTTGCGCCGGGAGAAAAAGCCAAGGCCGCCCACGATGAACACGGGGAGGACCGCCTGGATGACTGTCTTGAATTCGTCCAAGGATCAGGCGAGTTCGTATTCGAGAAGGGTCTCCACCTCGAGCTTCTGGACCTGCTTGAGGAGCTGGACGGTCTCCGCATCCAGCCTTCCGCGCTCGGCATCGGCCACGGCATCGGTCATCCCGATGGGATCCCAGTTTCCATTGCGGACGATCCTGTTCAGGAGGGTGTCGGCGTTCTCGTCGTCCAGGAAGTCGGTGACCTTCTCCGCCAGCTCAATGAAGCAGGGATGGTTTCCCGTCCGTGCCCACCAGTATCGGGCATTGCCGTAGTCGGGCTCCCTCCGGTGCATGATACCATGCAGCATGGAGCCACTCGCGCTTCCGATGTCCTGCGAGATCGAATGGGAGGCATCGAGGTGGTCGTTCATCAAGAGGGCGGCGCTCAGGAAGAGCTGTGCCGGTGTCCCGGTAAGTCCGGCCTCCTTGATGGCTTCGCCCGCCTTCTGCCGGACCTCGGACTCGGAAAGGGCATTGGCATCCCGGTCAGGTCCGAGGGGCGCCGGGGCGTCGATCAGGTTCTGGATGGAGTCAGGGAGTCTGGACATGGGTTTCTGGTTTGGGTGGCCTCGCTGCCTGCTGGCAACAGGTGATGACGGCGTCGGTCATGCCGTGGATGATCTTCTTGTCGGCCGGACAACAGGTGGCGAGGGCGCCACCCAGGGAGATTGACGGTCGGTCGAAATCTCCCGAAACAAAGTAGTAGGGGCAGAGGCGGACGCGTGATGCCATCTGCCGGAGTTCCTGCGTCTCGGGGTCATGCCATTCGACCGGGACGGTCGTTGGCTTGTGGAAACGCTGCAGGATGTAGGGGGACCTGGAGGCGGAGGACATGGCCTCATCCACGGCCTTCGACCACTCCTCCGAGGAAAGGTCACTGCCCAGGTGGACACCGCGGGCACCCCATGCCTGTTCCGAGAATCCGGAGATCTTGAGGATCAGTTCGCGCTGCTTCTGCGAAAAGGTCTTCAGCTGGCTCCAGTCACTGATGTTCAGGTAGGGAATGGCGGCGTGGTGGGGAACCGGTGCGGGATCGATGAGCCAGGATACCGGCGTGATCTTTTGCATCGTCTCCAGATGGCTGCCCCCCAGTTCCTGTCTCCAGAATTCCTGCAGGTGCGGGTTCCACAAGAGGGCCATCCACATCTTCTCCTCCATGATCGGCTTGGGAGGTGGGGTCAGTTCGAGTTCGCCATTGAGGGCGCGATCGAAAAGTCCTTTCGAGGAAGGGATGTTGGGCAGGTCAAAGAGCTCGAAGAAACGGTAGACCGCACCGCCTTTCTCGAAGTCGTTGAAGTGTTCGTCCCGGACCTGGAAGTTTTCAAATCCCGGCCGCGACGCGATCCACTCCATCTCGGGACGATAGGTGGCGGCCTCCTCCGAAACGACGAGATCGACCTGCGAGGCATCCCCGAAGATCGAGCGGAATCCATCCAGCATGCCGTCCGCTCCGCCCAGGACTTCCTGTCCGGTCTTCGAATAGGCCTGGTTGAACCATGCGGTCAGTCCGATGCCTCCGGGCACGCTGTCGAGTTCGGTCAGCGCAAATCCATCCTCGGTGATCAGCAGGTCGGGACGGATCACGCGTGGCATCCCAAAGCGGAAGGCGCGGCTTCGCTGTAGCTCGACAAGCTCCTTGGGTTTGCCTCGGTCCAGCCAGTCGGCGATCCAGGTGGGCAGCTTGCCATCCACGCTCTTGCGGTAGATCTGGTTGGCGGCCTGATAGAACGAG
>CAZKNW010000274.1:0-5735 GCA_964554035.1 uncultured Verrucomicrobiota bacterium | reverse complement strand
CAGGTCCCTCCCACTGTCGGAAGGACCACCACCCCCATTCCGCTGGTGACAATTGTAGCAACTGAGCGCGGCCAGCTTCTGGCTGATCTTCTTTTCCGTCGGAAGAGGTTTGGCCTCCTTTGTTCGTTCCAAGGCCGCCTTGATCCATCCGCGTTCGCGATCCGTGAAATAGTAATGAACACCTTTGCCTCCCTTCTCTCCGGAGAGACATCCACCTTTACCCGAAAGCTCGGAAAGCAAAGGCAGCGGTTTCATCGGTATGGACTTGGGTTCGTCATCCACAACGCCGTGACACCTGACGCAATGCAGCTCGTGGTAGGCCTTTTCGCCCGCCTTGACCAGTGATTCGGAATGCGGAAGGGATACCTTTGGAATCGATCTCCCGAGGCCACCTTCCAGGTAGGCCGCCAGGTCCGAGGCCTCGTCTTCGGTGAGGGGAACCCGCGGCATGCGCCCTGAGGGCCGGTGCAACTCAGGATCGAGAAGGAATGCCTTCAGTCTCCCTTCCTCAAATTTCCCCTTCAGGAAAGGAAGTTGGTGCAGGTGGGGGGAGACCGCGGAATTAAGCATGGTCTGATGACAGGCAGCGCAGCCAATTGTCTTGAAGAGCTCACTCCCTTTTTCGGAACTGGGTTCGTGTTTTCCTTCCCCCGACAGCTGACTGGTTCGCTTCGCATGGTGATGCAGGTAGGCGGTCAGGCTGGCTGCAGTCGAAGCCCGCTCCTCCTCTGACAGGGCATGAAGCACATCCGGCATGGTGGAATGGCCCCGTTGCTCCGGATTCTTCAGCCAGTGATGAATGAACTCCGGAGTAAGGTTCCCTGCACCAACCTTGAGATTGGGCGCCGGTAGTCCCTCGATGAACTCCTTTTCCTTCGTGCTGGGCGCATGGCAGTGGACACATCCAAGTTCTCCCAGGAGCACCAGCCCACGATCCGCATCGGTAGCCTCCGGGCCCAGAAGCCAGACGGAAGGCGTCATGGGGAACGCGGACAAGCTTCCAAGGAGAAGGCAGGCTATGAAGACGGCCTGAGGAACCAGAAACAGCCTGAAGGCTGGACTCCAACGATCTGTATCGGGACTTCTCACCTCAACATTCAGAATTCAACATTCGAACTTCCTCAGTGCGAGGCACACCACTCATCGAGCAACTTGATCCATGGCCCGACGTAGTGACCGTTGTCGTGAAAGGTACGCCCGCTGACCATGTTGCCATCGATGACGCAGGGTTCATTCACAAAGGTGCCACCACAGACCTCGAGGTCGAACTGGCACTTGGGCACTGTGGCCATTTTGCGTCCACGCACACAATCGGCGTAGGCGGGAATCTCCACGCCATGGCAAACACTGGCCACCGGCTTGTTCTCGGCAAAGAAGTGCTTGGTGGCGGCGACGAGGTGCTCGTCGTAGCGGATGTATTCCGGTGCACGGCCACCACTGAACATGATCCCGACATACTCCTCGGGAACGATGTCCTTGAAGGCAATCTGCGCCTGGATGGTGTAGCCTTCCCATTCCTTGGTGATCGTCCAGCCGGGTTTGATTTCATGCATGACCATCTGGTAAAGGCGCTTTTCAGGTGCGGCCACCACAGGTTCATAACCACCTTCCTGCAGGCGGTAATAAGGGTACATGGTGTCCAGCGTTTCAGACGCATCACCAACGATGATCAATACTTTGGGTTTACTCATGAGGATTCAAATAGTTCAGATTTCGAAGTTCAGAATTTATGATTGGGGACTACACGAGTCCTTCCATGTAGTTGCGGGCACGGTTGATTTCCTTCGTGACGTCTGCAGCCGTATCAAGGATGGGAATGCCGCGGGGAACGGGATGCATAAAGACCTGGGTGTAACCGTTGTACTTCACCTTCTTCATGGCCTTCACGATCGGACCGAAATCCAATTGCCCACGTCCGGGCATCTGAAGCAATTCCTGCTCCTTGGGAAGCTTCTCCATGCAACCCATGCCATGCTGCCACGCGTAGAACATCGCCATGCGGTTTCCAACGTCACCCACAAGGGCGGCGAGTTCCTTGGAGCCAAGGCCGAGGTTCTCAAGGTGATAGGGCGCCAGGGCCACGGCCATGCTGTTTGAGGACTCCAGCTCAACGAGCCATTTCAGGGAATCGGCGGAATCAATCAGGTTGTTTCCATGGTTCTCCACCGCGATACGAACCCCATGTTCCTCTGCCATGGCCACGTGGGGCTTCATCTCTTCAACGAACTTCTTGACCGCCGCCTTGAGTTCCTTGCCCTTCAGGTTCTTTGGCCCCTTGCCACCACAGACCATGACCGTGCAGCCAAAGCGCTTGGCGACCGGCATTTCCTTGGCGAGACCAAAGGGACCGAGGTCATAGTGGGTAAGGCAGCCCAGGTGCACCTTGTTCTTCTCCATCAGTGCCTCGAAGGCATCCAGTCCCATCTCCTCCATCTGCTCGCGCTGGTTGCCATGGCGCCGCGGCCAGATGTCGATGTCGGTGGCACCTGCCTTGTGGATCTCGGGAAGGATGGTGGCCAGGGGCAGCGTTCCATACATGGCGGAACTGACGATCCAGCGATACTGGAAACCCTTGGCGGCCTCAGCGAAGCGGGCACTGGAGGCAAGGGCCAGCGCAGCGGCACTGCCCTTGATGAAACGACGACGGTTGAGTTCTTTCATGGTGATTGAGGTGTTCCTAGTTCACGACACGGGGAGTGCCGGAGCAAGGCTTGTTTGGAAGGAAAAGGGGTGATTGATCATTCATCAGTTGAATCCGCGGTCCGGGAGGGTCTCCCTTGGAAAGCGGCTTTTCTTGGGGGCGATGTTCTGTTCCTTCTTTGAATCCAGGGTGGAGATACCCTCCGCGTAGAGGAGCCTGCCACTGTAGCCATCGTAGAACTGCACGATGACCTGGGGTTCATCAAAGGCGATGTGCTGTAGTCCGGTGCCCTTAGGGGTTGGGACGGCCACGACATTGTTGACATTCACGACCGTGTAAAAGGTCTGGCGCTGACGGAGGTAATGGACATTGTCCGGCATGCCGCCCGCCCACTTGATCTTCACCTTGCGTCCCTCGCTGTCGAACCATCCACCCATGGGTGGCAGCCCGGCCGTGCCAAGCGGATGTCCGGCACTGTTCATGGGTGAGCAAAGGAACTCCCAGACATTGTCGGTGATCTGGGCGGCAAAGGGATGATGCACATCTCCCGTGAAGATGATCACCGGCTTCTCAATGGCATCGAGTGCCGGGATCAGGATCTCCCGTTCGGCCACATAGCCGGCGAAGCCATCTCCCTTGGATTGGGTCTTCTCGGGATAGCCATGAAAGGCGGTGTGGTAAATGACCCATGGATCCGGTGAGACCACAAAAATGAAATCCGCATCGGTGTTCTTCGCACCGTTCAGGAACCATTCCCTCTGGGTTTCACCCAGGATGAAACGATCCTTGTCATGCGAACGCGTGGCACCCTTCCACTTGGCGCGTTCCGAACGCATGTCGAGGTAGAAGAAATGACAGTTACCGATCTTCTTGTCGAAGTAATGGCGGGTCCCGATGGAATAGGACGCCGGACCATCCCCCTTGAGTTTCGGTGAGATGCGAATGGTCTTTGAGTCGACGATCTCCTCCAGTTGGTAAACACCGATGTTCGCACCTCCCCGCTCCTGCTTGGAACGCCCGTCCTTTTTGATGTAGTTGCCAATGTGGACCGTGGTGACCTGGTCCTTCTTCAGCTCACTGAAATCGGCATTGGGATCATGAATGACGTCCGAGCCTTTCTTCAGATCAGACGAACCGAAATACGTCTTTCCGCGATGGGGCGAATCGTAGTTGGCCCACTCCGCGTAATAGTTCCAGACCTTCAGACCGGCATCACGCACCAGGTAGTCACCATCCTTCAACCCGATCTCCCCCGCCCCATCGAGATTGGAGTTCACCTCGTGGTCATCGAACATCGTTGTCATCGGTATGTAGCGCAGCAGGTTGGCTACGTTTCGTCCCCGGTTCAGGTAGAGCTTGTAGTTGTTTTCATATCCTGCCTCGGTGCCATCCAGCATTTCCTCATAGGTGTAGTCACCATTGATGATGTGAAAGGCCAGCTGGTCACCGTGGGTCTTCCACATGTTGAGGAACGAAGGCGGATTGTCGTAGATGCCGAAATTGTTCTGGGGCGACTTCTGACGCTGGCAGGCCCCTATGGAAAAATTGAAGTTAAACAACCCCTCAGGATTGCTGTAGGGATCCTTGGAGAGGGTTCCGTCAGGCAGGGTCTTGAACGAGGGCCATGGGCGGTCGAACTCCACCCGGGTATCAATGATGTTCTCACCAAACTTCAGTCCATAGTAATATCGTGTCCCGGCCTTCAACCCCTGAATCTCCACCACACCTGTGTTGTCCTTCTCAGGATCGGTCTTTCCCTTGATGGAACCGGTTGCCACGGAAAGATCCTGATGCCGTCCATACACCACCTCAAAGTCCGATGCCGGTTCTGTCCGGATCCAGATGCGGACCGAATGGTGATCCACAGCTCCCAGGATCGGCCCGTGAGTCAGGGGCGTGCTGTGCGCCGGAATGACCTCATTCGCAATGGGATCGGGCCAGACTGCGGAAGCCGCCGCCAAAGATCCCATCAGCGACAATGCCAACAAGCCGCACTTCAAGATTCGCGATTCAACATTCATCATTCAAAACTCCTCCGTCCTACTTCCCTGGCTGCCACCACTCATTCAATTTCTTGCGCAAGACAGCCGCCTGCTTCGTGTATCCAGGCGTAGCGATCAGGTTCTCCTTCTCGTCCGGGTCTTTGGAAAGGTCGTAGAGCGCATCCTTGGCCAGATAGTTGCCCCAAGGTGCCTTGTCATCCGAGGAATGGGTCGTAACCAGCTTCAGGTCACCCATACGGATCCAGCGATAGGCCAGGTCTTTGGAAGGATTGCGCAGCACCGTTGCATCGCCGGGATAGATCTCCCCATACACCGTATCATTCGTCCAATTGGCCTTGCCCATCGCGGCAGGCATCAGGTCGCTTCCGGGAAGCTGATCGGGAATCTTCAGATCCAATGCGGCGAGAATGGTCGGGGTGAGATCGACACTGCTGCAGAGCCCCTCATGATGGGCCGCCTTCACCACACCATCCCAGCGCAGCAGGATCGGTGTGCGCAAACCATCCTCAAAGGGGGAACGCTTGCTTTCCTTGGTGTGCTGATAGGTTCCCCGTCGGGAGAGCTTCGTTTCCGGCGTCCAGCCATTGTCGACGACGAAGACAAAGAGCGTTTCCTCGGCAAGGCCACGCGACTCAATCATCTCCACCAAGCGGCCCACCGTTTCATCGAATTCACTGCATGAGGCATAATAGGGAAGCAGATGTTTGGGCACCGCCTTGTCTCCCTTGTAGAGGTCGCGAAAGCGTTGGGGCGAATTGTGCGGTTCATGCGGAAGGTAGGGCGCATACCAGACGAAGAAGGGTTGTTCGCTTCCACACTGGTCGATGAAGTCCTCGATCGGCTGCATGGTTTCGCGACCGATCTTCAATCCCCGGTCCCCGTTGCCATGGGCTGCTATCTCTCCCGAAGACAGCTTGCGGTTGCCGCCGAAGTCCTGGCCGGGCACGGGTTGAAAGCGCGTCATGCCATCGGTGAACCCCGCGTTGGTATAATGCCCTTCCCAGAACTTGCCCGTCTGAAGACAGCGATAGCCCTCTTCAGCCAAGGCCCGCGGCAGCGTCCATTGGTTGCGGATCAGGTCAAAAGAGGGA
>CAZKNW010000273.1:0-5745 GCA_964554035.1 uncultured Verrucomicrobiota bacterium | reverse complement strand
CATCTGCTCTGAGGAACCCGGAATCATCGTCGGCGCACGCCGGGGATCTCCCCTTATCCTCGGTTTCGGCAATGACGCACATTACCTTGCCAGCGACGCCAATGCCATCGTCTCCCATACCCGTCAGGTTGTTTATCTCAACGACTACGACGTCGCCACGCTCACGCCGGAACGCTTCCACGTGACCAATCTTGGTTCGGACACTGCCGAGGTTCAGATCAGCAGGATCGAGTTCGAACAGGAGGCCGCGGAAAAAGGTGGATTCGCCCACCTCATGCTGAAGGAGATCTTCGAACAGCCCCAGACCATTGCCAATGCGATGCGTGGGCGCCTGGACCGCAATGATGCGACCGCGAAGTTCGGTGGTCTCAACCTGTCCGCCGCGGAACTAAGGGACATCGAGCGAATCGTCATTCCCGCCTGTGGGACCAGCTGGCATGCCGGGCTGGTCGGAGAATACCTGATCGAGGAACTCGCCCACATTCCTGTCGAGGTCGAATACGCGTCCGAGTTCCGCTATCGTCACGCTCCACTGGAGAAGCACACCCTGGTTGTCGTGATCACCCAGTCCGGTGAGACGGCAGACACGCTCGCTGCCTTGCGTGAAGCAAAGAGGCGCGGCCACAAGGTCCTTGCAATATGCAATGTGGTTGGAAGCACCATTGCCACGGAATCCAACGGCGGCATCTACCTTCATGCCGGGCCTGAAATCGGAGTCGCCTCCACGAAGGCCTTCACTTCTCAGGTGACCGTCCTGACCCTGCTTGCCCTCTTCATGGGCAGACTCAGGATGCTCCCGGCCAGCTATGGCCTCAAGATGATTGACGCCATGAAGCGTCTACCCGCGCAGATGGAGGCCATTCTGGCCATGGATTCCCAGATCGCAGCAGTCGCAAAGAAATACAAGGACGCCAGAAATTTCTTCTTCCTCGGACGGCAGTATTCCTACCCCGTGGCCCTGGAAGGGGCTCTAAAGTTGAAGGAGATTTCCTACATCCATGCTGAAGGTTACCCCGCCGCTGAAATGAAGCACGGCCCCATCGCACTTCTTGATGAAGACACGCCCTGCGTGGTTCTGGCACCTTCAGATGCGCTCTTCGAGAAGAGCCTGTCCAACCTTCAGGAGGTCAAGGCCAGGAAGGCGCCCGTCATTGCAATCACCTCTGATGACAACACATCCGTCGCGGAATTCGCCGATGATGGCATCAGCATCCCAAAGACCCTCGATCCACTCTTCCCCCTGCTCTCCGTTCTCCCCCTCCAGCTTCTGTCCTATCACATTGCGGTGGCATTGGGTCGTGACGTGGACAACCCCCGGAACCTCGCCAAGAGTGTAACGGTGGAGTAGGTGTCATTCCTCACGGAATGCGAACAAAAGCATCGGGCTTCGAAACACGATCTTTACATGATCCTGGTTCAATCCGCAGAAGAAACATCGAGCCCAAGCAAATGAACCCCGTAAAAAGGCACGTAGCCTGTAACCAATCACCCCACCCGACCCTCTAAGGAAACAGAACGATGTCCGTTGAAACCAAGACCTTGAACTCCCTCCTGATTCTGATGCTTTTGCTGACGACGTCCCGGGCGGAGGACTGGCCTCAATTCCTTGGGCCAAAAGCAGATGGCATCCATTCAAGCGCGGTCCCAACGAAGTGGTCCGACGAAAACAACATCACCTGGAAGACACTCCTACCCGGTCCTGGCTCTTCCAGCCCCATCATTTCCAGCGGCCGCATCTTTGTGGCTTCCTACTCAGGTTACGGCCTCGATCCCAGTTCCCCAGGAGAGCTCGACGACCTCCAACGCCACTTGAACTGCTACAATCCGGCTTCGGGCGAAAAACTCTGGCAACAGGATGTTCAAGCGGTTCTTCCTGAAGACCCTTACACCGGTTTCCTTCGAGAACATGGCTACGCAAGCAGCACTCCTGTCAGCGATGGAGAAAACGTCTTCGTCTTCTTCGGAAAATCCGGGGTTCACGCCTTCAGTCATGGCGGCAGGAAACTCTGGCAGACTTCCGTTGGCCGAGAATCCGGCAACCGGCGATGGGGGTCAGCGGCCAGTCCAGTCCTTTTCGGTGACAAGATCATCGTCAATGCCTCGGAAGAGAGTCAGTCAATCCGCGCGCTCGACAAGAAGACCGGGAAGGAACTTTGGAAGGCTGAGGGTTCCATCCTTGAACTTGTCTACACCACTCCGAGGGTTGTCACGTTCAGCAACGGACGCTCCGACATTGTCGTACCGGCCCCGGGCGAGATCTGGGGCATCAACCCGGATACAGGCAAGCTGCGGTGGTTTGCTGAAACACCCATTCCGGGGAATGTCAGCCCCAGCGTTCAGGTGAATGGCGACCTGATCTACGCCTTTGGAGGCTATCCCCAAAGATTCACCATCGCCCTGAAGGCCGGGGACAAGGGAGATCTCACCAGCAACATCAAGTGGACCCAACGCAGGGCTCCTTACATACCGACACCCGTTCTTTTTGAAGGGCACCTGTACTGGATGGACCGTTCCGGAGTAGCCTACTGCGCAAGGGAATCAGATGGTGAACTGGTCTACCAGGAGCGCATTCGGGCCGGACGATCCGGAATCAAGAACTACGCTTCTCCCGTGGTCGCGGGCGGGATGATCTATTATTCAACCCGCAATGCAGGCACATTCGTGATTGAGGCATCACCGAAATTCCGCCAGATTGACCATAACGTGATTTCATCCGACCCATCCGATTTCAGCGCCACGCCAGCATTTCACGAAAACCAGATCTTTCTTAGATCGGGGCGCTATCTTTACTGTATCTCTGACTAGACCACGAACGGTCGATCGCCCAAACCCCAGAAACGAAATGAAACTAGAAACAGCACTCATCACGGCCACCCTGGCCGCCACCATGGCGGTCAGCACTCTTCACGCCCAGAACTTTGACGGAGGTCGACGCGGTGGGCCTCCCGGACAGGATGGGGATTTCTCCGGGCAGGGACAGGGACGCGGATTCGGGGGACAGCGTGGCCAGGGACAAGGTGGGCCTGGCGGTGGATTCCGCCCGCCCCCTCATCCCCTCATGACCGCGCTCGACGCGAACAATGACAACAGGCTTACCAAGGACGAGATCGCCAACGCTGCCAGCGCACTCGCCAAATTGGACAAGGACGGAGACGGCATCCTCAGCGAATCGGAGCTTCGTCCTCAATTCGGAGGCCGGGGCGGCATGCGTGGCCCTGGCGGCCCTGGCGGCCCTGGCGGCCCTGGCGGCCCTGGCGGCCCTGGCGGACAAGGCGGCCCTGGTGGAAACACGATGAGGGGCGGCGAAGGACGTCCCGGCGGTGGAGGCGACTCCAACCGTGGCGGAGGAGCCGACTTTGCCTCAATGATCATGGCCAACGACCAGAATGGAGATGGCAAGGTCACTCGCGACGAACTGCCTGAGCGTATGCAACGCATCATCGAGAGGGTCGATACCGACAAGGATGGTGCCATTTCGCAAGCCGAGGCCAACGCCATGTCCTCCAGGTTCGGTGGATCCCGTCAGGGAGGACGCGGAAATGAAGGAGGGGGCAGGCCCGAACGGCCAAACCGCCCTGAAATCGAATAACAGCAATTTTTCGTGGTTTCTCGCAGAGGCAGGATCCCGCTGGATCCTGCCTCTTTTCTTTGCCTCAATTTCAATACCGCTCTTGCAAGACCGCGATATTGAAGATGACGGTTCAGGAAAAATCACCTTTGCCGGAGTAGAGCCGAACTCTATAACCCACCCATGATTTCGAACCTGCCGGATCTTCTCAGCCACGGGGGCCCAATGATGCTCCTCCTGCTGCTGGTCTGTGCCGTCGCCATAGGTGTTTTTGTCCAAAGGGTGCTTCACTACCATCGCGAGCAGATCAACTCGACCGAATTTCTGATCGGTGTAAGAAACGTGCTGAAACGGGACAACGTGGTGGAGGCCATCTCCATCTGCGACGCAACGCCCGGCCCTGTGGCAAGAATGGTAAAGGTGGCCATTCTAAGCAGGGACCGCGGTCGTGAAGGTATTCGAGAGGCACTGGAGGATGCCGGACTCATGGAGGTGCCTCGTTTGGAGGAAAAGCTGAACCTCTTGGCGACGATTGCCCAGATTTCCCCTCTGATGGGATTGTTCGGAACGAGTCTCGGCCTGATTCACATGTTTGGAGACCTCCAGCAAAAAGGGGCCTTCGCGAGTGTCGAGGACCTGGCCGGAGGTGTGTGGCAGGCCCTCATCTGCACGGCGATGGGACTCCTCGTGGCCATCTTCTCCTATTCCGCCTACAACTATCTCGTCAGCCGCGTGAACGCCATCGTCCTCGACATGGAGAAGTCCTCCAGCGAGATCCAGAACCTCGTGGCGGAACTCACGGATACGCTTGAGAAATGAGGCTTCCCCGAAATGTCAGGATCTTCAGGGGCCAGCTCGATGCAGCCCCCTTCCTTTCGGTCTTTTTCCTCCTGGTCATCCTGGTGGTCTTCCACACCTCGCTCGTCTTCTATCCGGGTGTTGAAATCAGCCTCCCCGACAGCGCCCCATTATCCGGTGTTTCCGGCCCGGTTGCCGTCGTTGCCGTCGACAGCAACGGGAAGTTCTACTTCAGGAACAGGACCGTTACCGACTCCAGCCTTCAGGCATTGCTCGAGGAAGACGTCCGCCGTATCGGAACCGGGCTGACATTGGTGATCCAGGCCGATCGAACCACCTCCCAAGAGCGCCTGACCCAGCTCTCAAGAATCGCCAGTGATGCAGGGATCCGGAAGGCCCTCCTCGCCACGGCCAGCCCCCGACCCAATCCTTCAAACCCCAGGCTTCCATGAGGAATGCCGAGCATAAGACATGGTCGAGATCGCGCTGGATGGGTGCCATCGGTACCGTGTTCCTGCTGCAGACAGGTCTGCTTTCCTATTTCTCCGCTCCACTCCCCTTGCACCAGGCGCCTGAGAATCCACCACTGCAGCTCAGCATGGTCGGAAACGTGGAAATTGACTCACTGCTGGCACCCACCAGCATCGCCTTTCCGGGACAGAACGGATTCTCAAAAAGCGCCCTCCCGACCGAGACCAGAATAGAACCCGTATTTCCCACCAACCAGTCAGCGCTGACCTTCCTCACTCCGGACCCCTTGAGACTGGGAAGCGGCCTTCAGAGCTTTGCACCTGATGAAACCCGATCATCCGTCGGCTTCGTCAGCTATTCCCCCGAGATCTTCAAGGGTCGGGCAACTTCCCCTGAGATCGTTTCCTCAGGCACACGGCTCGAGATCCTGCAAGCGGAAGGAAGAAGAACAAGGACGATTCCCTCCCTACCCTCCATCAGCGGAAGCACCCCGCTCGCACCCACCCTTGTTGAGGTGAGTGTGAATGCGTTCGGCTTTGTCACGAGCGAACGCCTCATCCGTACGCCAGGACCCATCAACGAGGTCCAGAAGCTGGCGAATGCGAGGGCGACCCTGCTCGCGAAGAACATTCGCTTTGAACCCAGTCCCGATGACAACGATGAGTTCGTCACGGTTCGATTCCACTGGCATGTTCAGCCTGAATAGTCGTTACTGTGCCCGATGATCCCGGTCGACGTCATGCTGCTCCTTTACCTGGCTTCGCTGATTGCCTGCGTGGCGATGGTTGCCCTGTATTCCGAGAGGCGCCGCAAGGATTTCTCCCCCAGCAAGGCCGAGGACAACATCTTCCGCTGCGTCAAATGCTCCATGGTCTACACCGACGACCCTGATGTTGACGACTCGCGAT
>CAZKNW010000272.1:0-5760 GCA_964554035.1 uncultured Verrucomicrobiota bacterium | reverse complement strand
CCGACAGGAAAGCAAACGACCATGACGCGACAACAGATTCTGGATCAGTATTTCATGGATGCGCGCCACAAGCTTCTTGATGTGGCGGCGTTTCTGGATCGTCTCGACCGGGCGGAGGGAGACTCCGATTTCCGGCTCGATGCCTTTCGTGAGGCCTTGACCAAGCTGGAGGGTGGAGAGCCCACGAGGGCCCGTGATGTCCTCATGGTGTTCAGTGACCCGACAGAGGAGCCGATTCCGGCTGCCACGACCAAGGCGGCCTGTGGTGCATGGCCTGGAGCGGAACAGGGATAAAAGGGGAGCAGAATCATGACTTTCATCGAACCACACGCACACATGGTCAGTCGGACCACCGACGACTATGAGGACATGGCCACCGCGGGGTGCGTGGCCATCAGCGAGCCCGCCTTCTGGGCGGGCTACGACCGCAGTTCGGCACAGGGATTCTACGATTACTTTCGCCAGTTGACCGACTACGAGCCCAAGCGTGCCGCCAAATACGGCATCGCCCATCATTGCTGGCTCTGCATCAATCCAAAGGAGTCCGAGGATGTCGGACTGGCTGAGGAGGTGTTATCGATGATTCCCGAGTTCATGGAGCGTCCCAATGTCCTGGGTATCGGGGAGATTGGTCTGAACAAGAACAGCCGGAATGAGATCAAGGTCCTCGAAAAACACGTGGATCTGGCCGCCTCCAACAATCAGTTGATCCTCGTGCATACTCCGCACCTCGAGGACAAGCACAAGGGAACCAAACTCATTCTCGATGTCCTGAAAAATGATTCACGCATCGATCCGGCGCGCGTCCTGATTGATCACGTGGAAGAACACACGATCAAGATGGTGCTCGATCAGGGATTCTGGGCCGGCATGACGCTCTATCCGGAATCCAAGTGTTCCCGGGCGCGTGCCATCGATATGATTGAGGTCTATGGAGATGAGCGACTCTGGATGGATGCCGCCTGCGACTGGGGTCCGAGTGTTCCTCTGGCGGTTCCCAAGGCCGCCCTCGAGATGAGACAGCGCGGACACGATGCCTCCAAGGTCCAGAAGGTGATCCTCGAAAATCCCAAGGCCTTCATGAGCCAGAGTCCCCGTTTCAAGACCAGCCTCTGACATCATGGCCACCGAGATTTTCAAGAAGTTCCGCTTCGATGCGGCCCATTCGCTTCCGCAGGCTCCCGACGGTCACAAGTGTCGACGTGTCCATGGACACACCTTCGAAGTCGCCATTCATGTCACCGGGGATGTGGGGGAGGAGTCGGGTTGGATCATCGACTTCGCCGACATCAAGAAGGCGTTCAATCCGCTGCTGGAGCAGTTCGATCACCACTACATCAATGAGATCGAAGGCCTGGAGCAGCCTACCTGCGAGAATCTCTGCAAGTGGATCTGGGACCGACTCAAGCCGCAGCTTCCCGGTCTGTGCAAGATTGTGGTGATGGAGAATGAAACCTGTGGCGCGATCTACACCGGGTGATCGGGATGGATTGAATGAGGAAGGAAGGAACGAAGGAATCTTTCTTTCCTTTGGATCGGAAGAGTTCTTTGCGCCGCGTCATGGCTGATGATTCTCAAATCCCAGTAGTCGAGGCCACTTTCCAGGAGTTGGATATTCGTCCCAGTGAAACGTTTGGTTACCCAAGGTGCGTCTGCGCTAAACGAAACCTCAATGGTGATTTCGCAATCAGATTCGATCAGAAGAGAATATTCAAGGGATTGCTCGTAGATCCAAAAAGGAGGCCAAGTAGCACCGGGACACTGGCAAACAACCAGATAATAAGTGCGAATCTTTTGGTTCCAACCTTAGCCATTTGCGTTTCAGCGGCTACTTCGTGTTTTTCTCATCCCAGCCGCGCTGGCTGGCCTTCATCAAGGCGCGGAATGATGCAGGAGTGATGCCCAGTTGCTGAAGTTCCTTGGCTCCATCCGGGTTGTGCCACGTTCGGATGCGAACATCGAAAATGGCGTCCATGTCGGACGGTTGGAGTTCACGGCAGTTCATGATTCCTCCTTTTCTGGTTCAAGGGAAGGGAATGGCCTGAACATTCTCGAGTCCCTGCTGGAAGGTGTTGGGATCGGTTTTCAGGATCGTGGTTCGCAATTTGGATTCCCGCGCCCGGACGTGGACACCCGTGGAGCCTGGTGCCCAGGACAGGGGGATTTCTGCGCCGTCAGCGATGGCATTCAGTGCCTGGGACAGTGTCACATTGCGCAGGCCGGGGCGGACATTCACCAGAACCGATTCCAGATGGACCGCCGCCGGAGGGGTGGTCAGTTGCCGGGGTGAGCCCGCGGAAACGGGTTCAGATCGGGTGGCGGTCGAACTCAGGATGAGGAAGTTGATGGAACTTCCCTTGGGGCTCTGCGGGGCTGCCTGCTCTGAAAGGATTCTCAAAGCCTCGTCGAGGGGAACATCATCAAGAACGAGTTCCTCGATCTGGATCGATTGCAGGACATCCTTGAGGTGATTGTGTGATCGATCCCGTGCCCAGCGGGGTAGGGGCAGGTGGGCCGGACCGCGGACCTTCCCGGAGACCGGCTTGAAGATGATCACTCCAGATTCCAGATGATACCGAACCGGGCTGGAGGCCCCATCAACGATCGTTTGCAGCCATTGCTCCAAGGTTAACGGCTCTGATGAAGGCGTCATCCGGACGGTGGTCTTCTCACAGCCGCCGATAAAGCCGAAGGAGAATGTCGTTGCTTCCTGGCTGGATTGTTTGGCCAACCTACCAAGCAGATGGGTGATCTCCTTGAGTGCCCCGTCGACGGGTTCGTTGCATGTGAGCTTGATGGTCTTTAGATGATGCAAGGTCTGAGCATCGAACGCAGCAGCCCACCCCATGTTTGGCGACGAAATCCAAGAAAGGATTACGAAGATGCAGAGAATGACTGGGTGGGCTGTGCGCATGCGGTGCGGGAAAATCAGAGATAACCTGGTGTCTCCTTGGCTACTTCTGAAGCTTCAACATCAGCTCGGCAAAGATCTTTCCGTGCTTTTCCTGCGTCTCGGTGTCGAAGTGGACTCGATCCCCGATATCAGCAGCGAAGGATCGACTGTCGACACAGGCGGTGTTGGGGCGGAGTTCTGAGATGTTCAGGAGGATCTTGTTGATGGCAGCCCTCGGTTCCTTGGGATCGCGTAATTCACCAATGGTGCATGCGACGAAGGGCAGGTCCGGAATCCCGAGGTCGGTGCGTAGATCATCGATCATCTTTCCGAGCCTTTCCGGATAAGCGGCGATCTTCTCCGGAGTCTGGCTGTCCGCCTCTCCCTGCAGCCAGATGGCTCCTGCGATTCTTGCCTTTCCCGTGGGAGCCTGCTTGAGGGTGAGCTTCGCCTTCCTGACGGTCTCGTCATAGAGGCGTTGTCCCTTCTGCCACTTGGAGATGGCGGTTCCACCACGTGCACAGGGAACAAGGGCAATGCGGGTTGTTGGCTTCTTCCGGGATAGTGACTGTGCGAACGAGAGTCCGGGGCCAACGCCCGCATTGTCAGCCCCCTTGAAGGTCTTGGGATCTCCTGTCAGGTGGAGGGGATGTCGGGCATGGAACCATTCGTCGGTCCGAAGGTGCATCATCACGATCTGGGGATCCTGAAAGGGCTTCTCCGGCATGACGCCGCGTCCCTTCATGTTGGACTGTCCGATCAACAGGTAGATCTCCACCTGTTCCATGCCGTCCGGGAGTCTTGATATGTCGGCAGGGACCAGCGGTGTGGTGACAAGGTCGCCAGGGGCGGGCTTTCGCTTTGGTTGGGCAAGTCCTGGCAGGGAAAGACCGATGAGGCAGACGAGAAAAAGGGCGACGCGTTTCATGGTGTTGATACCAGAAGCGTAGCCGGAATGATCCGGACTTGGGAATACAGAAACTCCCGGGTTCCCTTTGAATGAGGAATGCAGGAAGGAAGACTCTTCCTAGCCGCACTCCCTCCGCATTTCGATATTGGCTATTCCCACTCGATGGTGGCGGGCGGCTTGCTGGAAATGTCCATGCAGACGCGGTTGACGCCATCGACCTCGTTGATGATGCGGTTGGAGATGGTCTCCATCATCTCGTAGGGAAGCTTCACCCAGTCGGCGGTCATGCCGTCCTTGGAATCCACGATCCGCAGGGCAACCGTGTATTCATAGGTGCGTTCGTCACCCATGACCCCGACGCTCCTCACGGGAAGCAGGACGGCGAAGCTCTGCCAGGTCTTGTAATACCAGTCGTTGGCCTTCATCTCCTCGATGACGATGGTATCCGCCTTCCTGAGGATCTCGCAACGGCTGCGGTCAACGGCTCCGAGGATGCGGACGGCCAGTCCCGGACCGGGGAAGGGTTGGCGGAAGACGATCTCCTTGGGCATGCCCAGCTCAATGCCCAGCTGCCGGACCTCGTCCTTGAAGAGGCACTTGAGTGGTTCGACCAGCTCAAGCTTCATCTTCTTGGGCAGGCCGCCCACGTTGTGATGGCTCTTGATGAGGGCGGCCGGGTTGCCGGCGATCGGCACCGATTCAATCACGTCGGGATAGAGGGTTCCCTGTGCGAGGAAGCGGGCGTTCTTGATCTTGTTGGCATGACGCTGGAAGACATCGATGAAGATCTTGCCGATGATCTTGCGTTTGCGCTCCGGGTCCGTGACGCCCTTCAGGCCCTTCAGGAACTCGCTGGTCGCATTGGCATACTTGAGCCGGATCTTGAAATGATTGCCGAAGACCTCGCGCACGACGTCCTCCTCCTTGGCGCGGAGCAGGCCGTTGTTGACGAAGATGCAGGTCAACTGGTCGCCGATGGCCTTGTGCAACAGGGCTGCGGCAACCGACGAATCGACGCCTCCGCTCAGGCCCAGAATGACCTTCGCATCCCCGACCTGCTCGCGGATCTCCTCCACGGCCTGGTCGATGTAGTTGCGCATGGTCCAGTTCTTTCCGCAGCCACAGACCCCGTGGACAAAATTGCTGATGATGGTCATGCCCTTGGGTGTATGCACGACTTCCGGGTGGAACTGCAGTCCATAGAACTTCCGCTTGCGGTCCTCGACGGCGGCGAAGTCCGAATTCTCGGTGGTGGCCGCGGCCTTAAATCCATAAGGGAGCTTGGTCAGCTTGTCGCCATGGGAATTCCAGACCTGGATGGACTTGCCCAGCTTCTTGAAGAGCGGGCAGGAGGAATCCTTGATCTTCAGTGTGCCTTTTCCGTATTCGCGCTTCTGTCCGCGCTCGACCTTGCCACCCAGATACTGGGCGGTGACCTGAAGTCCGAAGCAGATGCCCAGCACGGGGATCCCCAGCTTGAAGACCCCCTTGTCGGGCAGGGGAGCCTGCTTGGAGTAGACACTGGAGGGGCCTCCGGAAAGGATGAGTCCGCTTGGCTTCAGGGCTGCGATCTCGGCGGCGGGGGTGTTGTAGGGCAGGATCGTGGAATACACCTTGCACTCGCGGATGCGCCGGGCAATGACCTGGGTGTATTGGGATCCGAAATCGAGAATAACGATTTGTTCCAGCATAGGATGGTCGGTCGTAAAAGTGACTCAGGAGTCGAAATCGCGAGATTCGGGCCGATTGATTCAGGCCCTGCGCCCCTGAAAACAAATGAGGTGCCGAATTGGCTTCGATTTGGCGAGCAAAAACCGTTTCAGGGAGATGGGTTGGCAAAAAAAATGTGAATCCCCGTGCAACCTTGTGGGGCGGTGTGTGTTGGAATACCTTTGAACGATGCCGGCGTTGAACGATCCAGACGCACAACTGATGCTCCGTGTTAAGGACGGAGACG
>CAZKNW010000271.1:0-5767 GCA_964554035.1 uncultured Verrucomicrobiota bacterium | reverse complement strand
TCGAGATCACTGCAGCGCACATCCTCATCACGACGATCGACCTCAAGACACGCCGGCCCTTCCCCCAGGAGGAACGCCTCAAGAGGAAAGCCGTGGCCCGCAGACTGATGGAACGTGCAAGGTCAGGAGAGGATTTCACGAAACTGGTAAAGGAGTTTTCCGACGACCCTGGTTCCAAGGACAAGGGCGGTGAGTACACCTTCGGTCTCGGCCAGATGGTTCCCCAGTTCGAGGCGGCCGCGCTGTCGATGGAACCCGGCCAGATCAGTGACGTGGTCGAGACCGCCTATGGCTACCACATCATCAAACTGATCGAGAAGAAGGGCGGTGAACCCGTGACCCTCGAAGATGTGAAGGAACAGATTCGCGTGAACCTGGAGTTCAACGAATTCGAGAAACAGCTCCCCGGATACCTCGGCAAGATTCGCGAGGAGGCCGGTGTGGCGATCGTCGACTAGTCATGAGCGACATCATCCATCCCAGAAGCCCTCGTGAAACCATGTGCGGATGGGTTTACCTGCCACGCTTTATCGACAAGGTGCGCCTTCATCTTGCCGGCAGGCTCCACGAGGACTACCAGCCAAACCTCACCAGGGGCTTCGATGGCATCTGGCTCGAGGAGGCCGGGGTCGATGCGGATGAATTCATCGAGGTGGTCAGGAATTCGCTGACCGACGGCGAGGTCTTTGACTGGGTCAGGAAGAACGCCAACAATTCAGAGGCGGCACAGGAACGGGTCAGGAAGAGAATCCTCGATCGGGGGATCAACGACGAATTCACCGAGAAACTTGCCGTCCGAAAGGCGGAGTCGGGGCTTTCCGACAGGGACGACATCATCCGCTTCGTTGATTACATCGATGCGGACGAGGGCAGGATCTGACGGATCTAGAGAACCAAGGCCAGCCACCACCATCCCAAGGCCGCGGCAACCGCACACAGCACGGTCAGGATGACCTTCATCCCCAGATGGGACTTCTCGTCCGAATACTCTGACCAACGCAACCAATTCATGTCATTACCATGACATCCCGGGTACCCCTGTCAAACCCGGCACGTCCCGGGTCAGGCTGGATAGGACTGGATTTCAGCGTTGTGGAGGATAGGATTTCCGGCATGCAACGATTCCCCTTCATGGCTGCCCTCGTGCTGGCGGCGACCCTGCTCCCCTTCCCCTCACAGTCCATTGCCGGCCCCAATGGTGTGGGCACCAGCAAGGACTTTCACGGCCCCGTCGGCCTACAGCTTTACAGCCTGAGGGCGGAGTTCATCCGATACGGCGTTCCCAAGTCGCTCGATGTCGTGAAGAAATACGGCATCCAGCAGGTGGAGCTCGCAGGCACCTACAACCTGCCACCCGAAAAATTCCGCGGCATGCTCGAGGAGCGCGGACTGAAAGCGGTCAGCGGCCACTTTTCCTACAACCAGTGGAAGAACGACATCCCGGGAATCATCAAGGAGGCCAAGGCTCTCGGCCTCAAGTATGCGGGTTGCGCCTGGGCGGGGCACAAGACCCCCTACGACATGGAGGACTGCAAGGCCAACATCGAGGTCTTCAACAAGGCAGGCGCCGCCCTCGCCAAGGAAGGGATCCAGTTCTTCTACCATCCACACGGATTCGAGTTCCAACCCCATGGCGATGGCACCCTGCTCGACTACCTGATCCAGAACACCCACAAGGATCATGTCGCCTTCGAGATGGATGTCTTCTGGGTCGTGCATCCCGGTCACAACCCGGTGAGCCTGCTCAGGAAATACGAGGGACGCTGGAAGCTGATGCACGTCAAGGACATGAGGAAGGGCGTGGAGACCGGTGTCCTGACCGGCAAGTCCGACGTGAAAAATGACGTCATCATCGGCACCGGACAGATGAACTGGAAGAAGATCATGAAGACCGCCCAGGAAGTCGGTGTAGAGGTTTATTTCATCGAGGACGAGTCCCCCACCGCCGAGACCAACATACCGAGAAGCCTGAAATACCTCGGGAATTTGAATTGGTAGGTGTCCTTCATCGTTTAAGGAAGCAACACGATGTTCCCAGCCGCAGGAAGACAGCCCATCTCACGCAGGCAATGGCTCAGCCGGTCCGCCAACGGCTTTGGAGCCGTGGCTGCCGCGTCCATGATGACACAGACGGCCCCGGCCCGCACAAGGGGACTCAAACCGACGCCTCCCCATTTTGGCCCCAGGGCCAAGAGCATCATCTTCCTCTACATGGATGGTGGTCCCTCCCAGGTGGACACCTTCGACCCCAAGCCGCGGCTGACCCGTGACAACGGAAAGCCCTTCGGGATGAAGATGGAGCCTACCCAGTTCAACAACAACGGGAACACACTCGGCAGCCTCTGGGAGTTTTCACAACACGGACAAAGCGGCATCCCCATCAGCAGTCTTTTTCCGAGAGTCGCCGAATGCGCAGACGAGCTTTGCGTCATCCGGTCCATGACCTCGGAGTTCCCCGAGCACACGAACGCCAATTATTTCCTCCACACCGGGCATGGCCTGGCTGGACGGCCGAGCATGGGGGCATGGATTGGTTACGGCCTCGGCACCGAGAACCAGAACCTGCCGGGATACATCGTCATCAACGGCGGCCTGATTCCACCGGGGGGACTGGACAATTTCAGCAACGGCTTCCTCCCAGCCAGCTACCAGGGCTCCGTCTTCCGGCCCGATGACCAACCGGTCGCCAACATCCGGCCGACGGAACCCACGCGGGAGCTGCAGCGTTCCAAGCTGGACCTGATGCGTTCGCTCGACATGGCAACGCTGAAACGCCTTGGGTCGGCGGATGCACTGGAGTCCGCCATCAGCAATTACGAACTGGCCTTCCGGATGCAGACCGCGGTCCCGGAACTCATGGAGATCACGGGGGAATCCGAAGCCACCCGTGAGCTCTACGGACTGAATGCCTCCTTCAAGCAGACCCAGACCTTTGGAAAGCAATGCCTGGTCGCAAGGCGCCTCGTGGAGCGCGGTGTACGGTTCATTGAACTCACCTGCCCCTCCGTTCGTGGTGACCGCTGGGATCAGCACGGCAACCTGAAGGAAGGCCACGAAAACAATGCGTTGGCAGTGGACCAGCCGATTGCCGGTCTCCTCAAGGACCTGCGCTCACGAGGCATGCTGGATGAGACCCTCGTTGTCTGGGGTGGCGAATTTGGAAGGACTCCCTTTGCCCAGGGAACCAACGGTCGGGACCACAACCCCTTCGGCTTCTCCATCTGGATGGCCGGAGGCGGCGTGAAACCCGGGATGATCTATGGAGCCACCGATGAATTCGGCTACCATGCGGTGGAGAATCGCGTCGAGATGTTCGACATGCATGCCACCATGCTGCATCTCCTCGGAATGGATCACACCCAGTTGACCGTCCGCTTCAGTGGTCGGGACATGCGCCTCACCGATGTCCACGGCGAGGTACTCCACCCAATCCTGGCCTAACAGCGGTCTCTCAAGCTCCGGAACGGCTTGCAGCCTTTCCTACCAGAGAAACGACTGCTTCCGCGCAACCTGCTCTTCGCCATCCCAGATCGTCGCCCTCCAGGCGATCACCTTGCCAACCTTCTTGAAGCTGTCCCCTTCGAAAACCAGACCAGCCCAGTTGCCCATCAACTTCTTTTTGGGTGACGTCAACTCCACGACCACCGCCTCTCCGGCCGGAGTGTCGCTTCCCTTGACCTCGACCCTGATCTTGAGGTTTTCACTCTCAACACCCTTGCTTGACCAGTTGATGTCAAAGCGGATGCCTGAGACCTTGTCCATGTTCGATCGCAGCTCCGCCTGGTAGGCATCCCTTTCATAGAGACTTGGAGAAAGCGAATGCCGACCCTTCAGGTCCAGGTAATGGGGCAGCACCTTGATGATGCGCGCCGAACCCGCATTGACCGAGAAGGCAACCAGGAAAAGCATCAGTGTGGAACAAATCCGTGCCATGGCCGAAGCATCAACCCCCTCCCGTTCTTTCGCAACCCAAATACCCTGATGCAAATCACCGATTCCTTGAGCTGCCAAATCATCCCCCTTTCGATAAACTGGCGCCGTGGATGATCTCTCCGTCAATCCCTACACGAAGCTGTGCGCCGTCCTTGGCTACCCGGTCAGGCACTCCGCCTCACCCGCAATGCAGAACGCCGGCATCCAGACCCTTGGCGTCAATCTCCGTTACCTCGCGTTGGAGACACACCCTGATGACCTTGGCAGGGCAATCGATGGCGCCAAGGCGCTGCGCTTCGCCGGTCTCAACCTGACTGTTCCACACAAACTGCTCGCGATCCCGATGATGGACGCACTCGATGCGTCCGCACGCACATGGGGTGCAGTCAACACCGTGCGCCTGGAAGGCAGGACCGAAGGCGGCGAATGGATCCCCATCGCCCAGTCCGACGTCACCTTCTCCGAAATCCGCACCCACGGTTTCAACACCGATGCGGATGCCATTACACGCTCCATTCGCGAGGATCTCGACCTCCCGATCAAGGGTTCCAGGATCCTCCTTCTGGGTGCGGGAGGAGCAGGCAGGGTGGCCGCACTGAAGCTTGCTGAAGAAGGGGCCCATCTCTGGCTCGTGAACCGAACCCTCGAAAAGGCGACCGCAGTAAAGCAGGAGATTCAACAACGATTCCCTGCCTGCCAGGTTGAGGTGGGCTACCCTGGCGATGTGGTTGATCTTGTCATCAACGCGACCTCGGCAGGATTGAAACCGGAAGACCCCCTTCCCTTCGACACAGCCCGCCTTGATCTCGGCGCAGTTGCTTCAGCCTACGACATGATCTACCAGCCGGCTGAAACGCCCTTTCTCAAGTTGGCCAGGGAATCCGGCTGTCGGACCGCCAATGGGCTCGGCATGCTGCTCTATCAGGGAGCCAAGGCACTGGAGATCTGGACCGGGAAGGAAGCTCCCCTTCAAGCCATGAAGGAAGCCCTTCATTCGGCTGTCTACGGAATCCGCTGAATTGTCAGGGACAAGCCTTCAAGACTCCCGTCGTTCTGGATTCCACCTGCGCAACGACTCTCACCAACCGTACTAAAGGAGGGATGTCCGAAAAGAAGGGATGAGAACTGGGGACGAAAAAAAAGACCGTGGTTTTAGGAACCACGGTCAAGGAAGAGAAAGGAAAAAACTGGCGGCTACCTACTCTCACACGGGCTCTACCCGCACTACCATCGGCAACGTGGCGTTTGACGTCCGAGTTCGGGATGGGATCGGGTCGGGCCACCACTTTATGGCCACCAGAAAGTTTTGAGGGAATGGATGAATCCCTGACAACTGCACATGAAGTATGACAAGTAAGGAAGGAATGGAGGTAATCAATCGATTCCAAGAGGATTTCATGAAAGTCCTAAACGAAAAAGGAAGTTTAGGATCAAGCCTCACGGCTTATTAGTACCAGTCTGCTCAACGCCTCGCAGCGCTTACACACCTGGCCTATCAACCCGGTGGTCTACCGGGAGCCTTTAGTCCGAATGGAAGGGAAACCTTATCTTGGGAGGAGCTTGGCGCTTAGATGCTTTCAGCGCTTATCTCTTCCGCACATGGCTACGCAGCGCTGCCCCTGACGGAACAACTGCCACACCAGAAGTGCGTCAAACTCGGTCCTCTCGTACTAGAGTTTGAACCCCTCAAGTTTCCTACGCCCACAGTGGATAAGGACCGAACTGTCTCACGACGTTCTGAACCCAGCTCGCGTGCCGCTTTAACCGGCGAACAGCCGGACCCTTGGGACCTTCTCCAGCCCCAGGATGCGACGAGCCGACATCGAGGTGCCAA
>CAZKNW010000270.1:0-5781 GCA_964554035.1 uncultured Verrucomicrobiota bacterium | reverse complement strand
ACCTTTCCCCCACACCATATCGACACCCCATCCACCCGCGAACACCGCGCCGCCTACATGCAGGAGATCCATGAACTGGATCACTTCATGGGCGAACTCAGGGGCCTTGCGGCAAGGCACCTCGGAAAGGATCACATCTTCCTTCACACGAGCGATCACGGTTCCCAGTGGCCCTTTGGGAAATGGACACTCTACGACTACGGCACCCGTGTTCCCTTCATCGTGAGTTGGCCCGGCGTCATCGAATCCGGGACCCGCACCGATGCAATGGTAAGCTGGGTGGACATCCTTCCGACCCTGCTGGATGCGGTGGGTGAGGAAACACCGAAAAACCTCGATGGACGTTCCTTCCTCCCGGTCCTGAAGGGGGAGAAGAAGCATCACCGCGAGCGGATCTTTGTCACCCATACCGGCGACAAGGGTGTGAACGTCTACCCTTCACGTTCCGTGCGCACGGAAGACTGGAAGCTCATCTGGAATCCCCACACGGAATTCGCCTTCACCACCCACTCCGATCTCTATCGCAAGGTGGGCGCTGGTGCCTACTGGACGGAATGGGTCGCCCTTTCCAAGAAGGACGCCGCCGCCAGGGCCATCCTCGATCGCTACTACCAGCGCCCGGAATGGGAACTCTACCATGTGGGCAAGGATCGTTGGGAATTGAAGAACCTTTCCGGCGATCCCGCCCAGTCCAAACGGCTGGTTGGGTTGAAGAAGGAGCTTCAGGAATGGATGAAGAAACAAGGGGACACGATTCCGGTGCTCAATGAGCCACGTCTCCTGAGCGAACCCTCCCGGTGGTCTCCGGATGTCGATCTCAGGAAGGACTGATCAACTGCCCTTGGTCTGGAGACGCCTTTCCGCCTCAGCGTAGATCTTGCCGATCTGGAGCATCAACTCCTCCAGCTGATCATAATAGGCATCCTCATCGAGCTGGTTTCGCTTTTCACGCAGCTCAAAGACCTTCTTCTCCAGCTCATCCCGCTTGGCGCGAAGCTCGGAGGGGATGGCCTTTTCGAATTCACCCAGGACCAGGTGAAGCTGGTGGGCAAGCTCCCCATCGATCGATGCACCGCCCTTCGGTTTCTTGACGGCCCGGACTCCCTGGAAGAACTCTGAGCGGGTGCCCTTGGCATCGCCGTTGTCATCGATCAGCGCGTGCTCCGTGGCAAGGCGTCCCTCCGACTGGTAAAACTCCTCGGTAAGCTTGGAGGCAAGCAGGTAGGCTTCCAGCAGGGAGGTCTGTCCATCCTTGTCGAGATCCCCCTCGTCCGAACTGATGGCGTGGGCCAGGTAGCCCCCAAAGCGTGCAAAGTTGACCTCGGTTCCGCTCTTCGTGGCGGTGACCACCACCCTGCCCTGTCGTGAAAGCCGATCCAGGAAGGGACCGCTTGCGGAAGCGGCGTTGATGATCACCACCTTCCTTGAAAACCGAACCAGCCACTCGTCCAGCTCCTTCGCGGTGAAATCCGGACCGACCATGTTGAAACGGGCATCGCGACGATCAAAGGTCCCGTGCCCTATGAGCACAATCCAGAGGGGCTCCCCATCCTCGGGAAGCGCGGCCAGGAGTTCCTTGAACCGGTCGACGTCCTCCCTGCCCTCCACCGGCTCATCACCAATGGTCACCATCGCGACCTCCCCCTTTTTCCCGACCGATTCCCACTGTTCCACCCATTCGGAGAACAGCTTGCCAAAGGCTTCCTCACCGGGAGCCCCCTTGACCAGGATCATGCGGGTATCGGACGCCTCTGCGGACACAGCACGTCCTGCAACCAGGAACAAGGTCAGCAAAATCAGTGTGAAGGGTCGCCCACTCATCAGTCGTAGTATGATGACAGATCCGGGATGCGCAAGCCGAGTCGAGGTGTTTTCCTTCAACCTGGACTACATGTCCGCGAGAAAGGGAAGACGCTCCCGGTAGTCGAGAAGTTGCTTCCGATAAACGGGGGCTGACAGGATCCGCTGGTTGGCACCGGCCTCGAAGAGCTCATTGCCATCGAAGTTGATGATCGCACTGCGACCGACATAGGAAAAACTCGGATCCGTCCCCACACGGTTCACCCCGACCACGTAGCACTGGTTCTCGATGGCCCGCGCCTGGAGCAGCTTCGCCCAATGGAGGTGACGGGCTGAAGGCCAGCTGGCGATGAAGACCATGATCTCCGCACCCTGCCTCGTCGCCTCACGCATCAGTTCAGGAAACCTCAGGTCGTAGCAGACAAAGAGCGCGGTCTTGAATCCGTTCCACTCGAGGAAGGTAATGTCCTTCCCCGCCGAATAGACCTCCGTCTCGCCTCCCATGGTGAAGGGTTTGATCTTCGTGTAGCGTGCCAGCAGCTGCCCACCTGCGGAAAACGCCACCGCCTGGTTGAGCCCACGTCCATCCTCGCCCTTGCTCACCACACCACCCACCACGGTGGACTGGTGGCATTTGGCCAGTTCGGAAAGAAACTTCTCCGTCTTTCCTCCCTCCTCCTCCGCGATGGCCTCCACATCCATGTCAAAACCCGTGGCAAACATTTCAGGAAGGACGATCAGGCTTCCGGCGTCCGGAGGTCGTTCCTCCAGGGTCTCCTTGACCAGGCGGAAGTTGGCGGCCTTGTCCCGCCATTGGATATCAAATTGGAGTCCGACAAGTTTCATAGGCTGAAGGGCTGGATCCCATCTGGAAGAGGAGCGTCATTCGCGTGGGGTCGCTGTGGTTTACCGGGCAGGCAGGCCATCCGGCCAATCAGGTTTCTAATAATCCAGAAGAGCCCATCCAAGAAGCCAAAATTGCCATCCGCCCCAAGAAGCGCTATAAGATGGCGCATGGGTGAACTGGAGAAACTGCCCCCTGTGATCAGGGAAACAGCGTCTGCCGTGGACAAGGCCACGGAGGCTCTCCCATCTCCCGTCCCCTTCCTTCACCCGGCCTCAGGCACCCTGCTGCTGGTCATCGACAACGCCCTTTTCGGCGTCAACGCGGTGTCCCTCGGCACCAGCACCCCGATCACCGCCCTGATCGGTTTCGGTTCCACCTTCGTGGGGGTCTTCCTCGTGCAGAAGTTTCTCCAGGAGGATTCCTTCGGGAAAAGCCTGACCAAGGCCTTCATCGCCGGCGTGCTCGCAGGCATCCCGACCAGCCTCGCCGGCACCATCGCCGGTGGCGCGTCCCTGCTCAGCTCAGGCTGGCACCTGTTGAAGCGCAGCGGAAAACAGGACAAGGGTTAAGGCAGTCCTGCGGTTGGAAATTTGAGTCGGGCCTTTAACCCAAAGTGCTGTAGGCGCGACTCAAAGGATCGAGTGCCCACCGGTATATCTGTGTCGCCCCGCCGGGGCTGGCAATGTTTTGGGGAACTTCTTGACCGGTGGCTTACGCCGACCGGCTACCATCTGACAGCCCTCCGGGCCTTCATAATAAGAGATCCGGAGGATCGAAAGAGGTTAGCCGGTCGGCGAAAGCCACCGGAACAAAATTCCTCTTCATGGTCTAAGCCCTGAAAGGGCGCCACCCAATGAAGCACATGATTTGCAACCACCCCAGGCTACGCTTGAAGCGCACCGTTGATGCTTGGACACCGTGTCAGCAGTCCAGAGGATCTCCCCTCTACTCCCCGCCCTTGAGGAGCTCGAGTTCAGGAAACCATGACCTCGCCGCCATCCAGAGCATGGGATGAACCGCCACGGCCTCGAGCTCCCTGCCCTCCTCGGACACCAGTCGCTGACCGCGGATCTTCCAGCGCTTACCATCGATGGACTGCGCCTCGTCCTGGATCGCACGATCGAACTGAACGTCCTCGCTGAAGAAGCAACGGACCTGCCCGCGGGGCGTGGTCAGGAAAACCACCTTCTTTCCGTTGCGCTCCAGGTGGGTCACGGGATTCGAGATCAGGTGGTTCACAAAGACGACCAAGGGCCCCTTGCCGGGTTCCTGCAGCGCGTCATCCCTCACGACGACCACCGGTGCCTTCTTGTCGAGGCGGTCATCCTTCCATGGGAAGGGAATGCTGGTCTTGGGTTCGGCCAGATAGCTGACATATTCCGCATCCGGGCGGTATTCCACCTCCCGCCAAGGCATGGCCACGCGGGTGGACGGATTCTCCTCGAGCCATTGGGCATAGGAAATCTGGGCGAGGGGAACCGGCTTGAAGGGGCTCTTGGTACCCACGAGCGGACCGCTGATGGGGGTGCCTGAAATGGGGCTCCACATGGACCCGGTTTCCTCATCGTAAAAGACCTCGTCCGCACGCGCCACGAAGCCGGAATGCCGCCAGGTGTATTCCTTCGCACCCTCCCTCAAGGTGTAGGCACAGACCGCACCGCTCAGCGGCGAATAAAAAAGATAAACGTGGTCGCCCAGAATGCGGTCCTCGATCAGGCGGTGCATGGTCAGCAATTCCCGGGGATAGGCACGGCCTTCCTCACCCAGGCGAACTCCGACCACAATGTTCCCCTGTCCGATGAAGTCCACCTTGTCCGGGCTCTGGTTGGGACTGAAGACCATGGGCTTGATCACATTGGGCTTCATCTGCTGCCAGAAGATCTGGTCCATGGGGATGGCCACCGGCCGAGCGGCACCAAAGAAAAGTCCCATCGCCGGGTCAAACTGCTGGTAGAGGTATTGCTTGTAGACTGGATAGCCTTCGTAGGGCTCGATGCCGCTCTGCCAATACCATTCCCACCATGCCTTGGATCCCTCATTGGACGCACCCGTCCTGGCCTTCAGGAGGTCATAAAGCACGGGCCGACGGTCCTCGGCGACGAAGGAAATGATCTCGAGGATGGGGGCCACATAGCCATCCTTCCAATCCGACTGCATGATCGTCTGGAAGGATTCAAACGCCGTGGCTTCCTTTCCGGCAGGTGCCAGAAACAGCTCCGGGGCAAGCGGGCCGGTATCACGATAGACCCAGCGGTTGATGCCAAATGACACGGCGAGCAGGATGCCCAGCACGGTGAAAACTTTCTTTTTGTAGGGATCCATTGGGGAAAACGTTCTACGAACAAGGTCGATAAACCTAGGCCTACGGCGAAAGCCGTTCAATCCTCCATTCTTGCGACTCGTCCAGGGAATAGCGGAAGCGGTCATGCAGTCGGTTGGGACGCCCCTGCCAGAACTCGATCTTCTCAGGCGTCACCCTGAAGCCACCCCAGTGCTCAGGGAGCGGGATCACCTCCTCATTCTCGAAGCGCTTCTCCAGCTCCTTCATCCGGCCCTCAAGCCAAGCCCGGTCCGGAATCACCCGGCTCTGGTCCGAGGCCCAGGCACCGATCTGGGCACCGCGTGGCCGCTTATGGAAATAGTCCTCCGATTCTTCCGTACTCACACGCCCGACCGGACCTTCCACCCGCACCTGCCGCTCCATCTCAGGCCAGAAGAAGACCAGCGACGCCACCGGGCGTTCCGAGAGCTGCAGACCCTTGTCGCTGTCGTAGTTGGTGAAGAAGCAGAAGCCCCGCTCATCCAGTCCCTTGAGCAGGACGATGCGTGCGGCAGGGCGCCCATCCGACTGGACGGTCGCCAGGGTCATGGCATTCGGCTCGTGCACCTTCGCATCCAGGGCGTCCTGGAACCACCTCTGGAACAGGGCGACCGGCGAGTCCAGCAGGTCTTCACGGTCCAGCCCCTTGAGGGCGTATTCTCTTCGGATGTGGTCGAGATCACTCATGAGAGCAAAACGCCCGGCCCGGACGGGACCGGGACGGGCATTGCAGGCAAATCAGTCGTCCGGCGGATTACTTGCTGATCATCCCCGTCTCACGGGCGTAATTGAACAACCCACCGGCATCCACCAC
>CAZKNW010000269.1:0-5792 GCA_964554035.1 uncultured Verrucomicrobiota bacterium | reverse complement strand
CAGGTATTCTGGTGAACAGGCTTGATCTCGATGTTGTCCATCAATTCCGCCACCTGCCCCAGGAAGTGCTCAACGAAGGAGGGGATCTGAACCTCCGAAAGCTTGGTGAAACCCACGATATCCGCGAAAAGCATCGCCCGGATTTCCTGGCGATTCTTGCGGATGACCGTCAGGTTGGGTGCCTCCCTTTCTCCAAGAATCCTCAGGGCCTCGGCAGGATCCGGGATCTCGACGTTCTCAGCCTGGTCCTTGATGTTCACGACCTCCACCGGAAGTCCCTGGTGATCCCTCCAATACTGGACGACCGTGGCCGTTCCACCGATCCCATCCCCTTCCTTGCCATCCCATACGCCAAGCGGCCTCACGTCCATGCCGAGGAACTGACTCTTGAGGAGCGCCATTCCACTGATGGCCTGGTTGCAGAAATCATAAACGGCACCATCGTCCCGATCGGCCAACTCGCTGAGGATATTGACCGTCGCCGCGCGCTTGAGAATGCGGTCGAACCTCTCCTCCCAGTCCTGCCCGGGGAAGATATCCACGCACGCATGCTTGAATTCCTTGATGGCAAAGGGGAGGACGATGTTGATCTCACCACCCCGCTCCAGAAGGATCTCGTTGAAGATCAGGTCGGCGCCACAGGCGAGGCTGGAGTATCCCACAGCGGCCTTCAGCTCGGTGAGTTTCTGCTCCAACTCCTCCCTGACATGTTTTTCCAGGGAATGAGGAAACCGGGGCTTGGTGCGTCCCGGGGCATCAAACATGTGTCCCGAGAAAACGGCAATGTTCGGCAGGTTGAAGCAATGGTCTAGACGGTGGATGTTCTCACCCAGGTGCCCCAGAAGCAGCCTGGCCTGCGAACGGGTCCGGCTCAGAACGACGGTGCTCATTCCTGGATCCGCGCTTCCCCGTCCGTAGTATTCCTCTGCACGGGTGAAGTCCCCAAGAATCAGGGAAGCCTCCGCCAGGGTGGCTTCCAGCCAGTAGCGTTCCCCGGAATCAGGGCTGATGTATTCCAGGGTTGCTGTGCAGATCTCAGCGACTTCCTCAGCCAGTTCCTTGGCCTTCTCCTTCTCTCCATAAAGAAGCGCCGTGGTGGCTGCGTTGATTCCCGAATAGTAGCCCCCGTTGCGCTCGTAGGCATCGGTGTAGAGCTCAAAGCTGAGACGAAGATGCTCCTGCTTTTCCTCAGGGTCGGAGGAGAACTGCCAGAAGTCCTTGTGGGTCCGCGCCAGAATGCCAAGGGTCTCCTCATCCTGATGTCCTGAAAGCCTCAGTTTTTCGAGGATGGCATTGGCGCGACGTGTGGCACCTGTGCGGGCCAGCGCCAGGGCCTGCAACTGCACGAGCCGCAGGTCATCCTTGAACTTCGCAAGTCCCTCGTCAGCAATGTCAAAGGCAAGGAAGCCCTCACCCAGTTTCAGGGCGGCATCGACAGCCCGACGGTAGATCTGCACATCCTGCGACCAGATAAACGGAATACGCTCCGCCCAGAGTGACCGGAGTTCCGCCATCTTCAGGACGGGATTCCGGATCTGCCTCAGGACTTCCTTGGCCCTGAGGTCACGTTCCTTCTGGTCCAGCAACATCGACTGGCTCACATTGGGCGCCCTGCGGTAGCCCAGGGAAATCAGGGTACGGATCGTCTCGATGGCATTTGTCCGGTTGAACTCCTTCTCCTCGTCGGAAAGTGTTCCAAAAGGCTGGAGCAGCGGATGGGTCTTATCGTCCTCGCTGTAGAGCGCGCCCCACTTCCAACCCATGTCCATCCTCGCCTTGGCCCAGACATCATGGGAGTTCTCCGCAAAGAGTTCGGACAGCGCCTTGACCTCATCGCTCAACTTGATGCGCGAGGTGTCCAGCGGCTGCGGGTCGTAGTCAATCGGTTGTTTGGCCATGATACGTGCGAGGTTTTAGTGAATCCATCCTGCTTTGACCAATGAAAACGGGCCGGCAGGAGCATCCTTTCCGGATTCAGCCAATGGTCTCGATGCAGCCCTTCCGAATGGATGACTCTCCGGCGATGGCCAGACGTGTGCCATCCAGGCAGGCCGGAACCGTGGTCAGGTAGGGGGTGCCTTTCTGGACGGCATCCAGGAAGGCCTCATGGATCTCGATGAATCCAAGATGACCGCCCCAGCCTTCCCCGCTGGGAGCTTCGACCTTGTGACGAATGGGTTCCGACTCCCCCTGCCCCACCTTTCGCTGCAAGATCTCGACGGCAGGAATGTCGGTCTCGATCGAGCCCTTACTTCCCACCACTCCCATCTCAAGCATCTCTTCCGGAAAGTCCCTCGCGAAAAGACAGACCTGCAGCGTGCCCTTGACCCCGTTGACGTAGTCGAAGCTGACCGTCGCGTGGTCATGGACCTGATGCTCGCCCTCGATCACGCGATGGACCGAGTTGCTCCCAAACGCCGCCACCCGATGGGGACGTGCCCCCGCCCACCAGTTCATCAGGTCGAAGTGGTGGCAGTTCTTGTCAACCAGGCAGCCGCCCGACATACGGTCATCCTGGATCCACTGACCGGACTTGGGCTGGAAGGGGCCGCGGAATTCACGACACCAGACCATCTTCACCTCGCCGATCTCACCGGCCTTGATCAGTTCATGGACCTTTCCGAAGAAGGGTGAGTAACGCAGCTCGTGCCCGATCAGGATCACCCTGTCCGTCGAGGAAGCCAGGGCCTCCAGCCGGGCACATTGTTCCATGTCCACACCGCAGGCCTTCTCGAGGAAAAGATGCTTTCCGGCGGAAATGATCTTCTCGGCCAGCTCGACATGGTTGAAATTCGGAGTCGAGACCACCACGGCATCGATGTCAGGGGACGAAATCACCTCCTCCTCGGAATCGGTAAAGCGAATGCCGGGTGCCAGTTCCACCACCTGCTTCCTGTTGTCTTCGTTCCGCGTGCAGGCGATGACCGCTTCCGCCCTGTCCTTGAAGTTCTGGTGAAACAGCTTCACATGACTGCGCCCCATGGCGCCCACACCCAGGAATCCAATTCTCAACTTGCTCATGAATGGACTGGATTTAGGGGAAAGCGCCAGTGGATACAAGACAGGCCTCTCTGAGGGATTGAGCTTCGACGCCCGGCTTGGCACCCTCTTCCGCGAATGAACCGGATCGAGCAGGCGTTTGCCAAACTGAAGGAAGAGGGTAAGAGAGGGCTGGTTGTGTACATCGGTGCGGGAGATCCCCACCTGAACGCGACCCATGACCTGGCCATTGGCTTTGACGAGGCGGGAGTCGATATCCTTGAGCTGGGCGTCCCCTTCAGCGACCCCCTCGCGGACGGTCTCGTCAACCAGCTTGCCGCGCAAAGGGGTCTCGAGTCCGGCACCACACCTTCCAAGGTCCTTGAAACCGTCTCTCGCATCAGGGAGACCTCCCAGATTCCGATCGTTCTCTACATCTACTACAATCTCGTCCACAAGAAGGGTCTTGAGAACTTCGTCAGCGAGGCGGCCACTGCAGGAGTCGACGGGCTTCTCTGTCTCGATCTGCCACCCGAGGAATCGGAGAATTACGAGAAGACCATGTCGGAGGCCGGCATGTCCGCCATCTACCTGATCGCACCCACGACACCCGAGGATCGGATCGAACGGATCGTCGGCCGTGGTTCTGGTTTCATCTACTACGTTTCCAGGGAAGGCGTCACCGGCATGCAGACCAGCGTGTCGAACACGATCGGCGCCATGACCGCGAAGATCCGGGCCCACACCGACCTGCCCATTGCCGTCGGGTTCGGCATCTCCAATCCGGAGCAGGCGCAGCAGGTGGCCCGCAGTGCGGAAGCCGTGGTTGTGGGAAGCGCCGTCGTCAACCGCATTGCCGAGAAAGGCGACTCCGAGGACCTTGCCTCGTCGGTCTCCGACTTTGTCCATTCACTCTCAGTAGCCATCAAGGAAGTCTAGAAACCAAGGACACCAATCATGCCCGCCAGGAAGAAAGCCAAAGCCCCAGTAAAGAAGAAAGCCACTCCACGCAAGACACCCGCGAAGGCCAAGGCAGAGACACGAGCCAAAAAGGCAGCTCCAAAGGCAAAAGCTACCAAGGCGAAGGCACCAAAGAAGGCCAAGCCCACAAGCAATCGCTACGTCATCATCATGGCAGGCGGAAAAGGCGAGCGCTTCTGGCCGGTCAGCCGCGAAAAGACCCCCAAGCAGCTGATCACCCTGCTCGGTGGTCGCTCCTTCCTGCAGCAGACCGTCGACCGGATCCTGCCGCTGGTCCCAATTGAGAACATCCTGATCATCACCAATGCCGTCCAGGCGCCCCAGGTTCTGAAGCAGCTTCCCAAGCTGCCAAAGGAAAACGTGATCGCGGAACCGTGCGGAAGGGACACCTGTGCCGCCGTCACACTCGGTGCCGCCATCGTGGGTGCCCGTGATACACAGGGTGTGATGGCCGTCCTGCCTGCCGATCATGTCATCCCGCAGGAAAGGAAGTTCCAGAAGGTCCTTGAGGATTGCTTCGACCTGGCCAGCCGCGGACAGGCCATCGTCACGATCGGCATCAAGCCCACTGAACCGGCCACAGGTTATGGCTATATCAAGGCGGGTAAGCCGCTGCCCAAGCCCAAGGGTGGAAAGAAGTACAAGACCGATTTCAACAAGGTCGACAAGTTCGTGGAGAAACCGCGCTTTGAAACAGCGGTCGAATATCTGGCGGACGAGTCCTACAAATGGAATGCGGGCATGTTCATCTGGTCCTTCATCACCATCACCGAGGCCCTGCAGAAACATCAGCCCGAACTCGAGGCGGCCTGTCATCGTTGGTTCGAGGCCTCCACCAAGTCCTTCAACCATCTCAACCGCGTCCTGAAGAAGGAGTATCCCGAGTTGAAAAAGATCTCGGTCGACTACGCCCTGATGGAGCATGCCCAGAACGTGGTCGTGGCGAACGGCGACTTCGCCTGGGATGACCTCGGTGCCTGGCCCGCCCTTTCACGTCATCTGAAACAGGATGCTGAAGGCAACTGCGCTGTCGGCGAACTGATTCATGTGGATGCCGCCCGCAATGTGATCTTCGACGCAAGAACAAGCGGCAAGACCCCCATCGCCATCGCAGGCCTCAGGGATTCCATTCTCGTATTGACGGACGATGCCGTCATGCTGGCACACAAGACCCAGGCCCAGAAGGTGAAGGCACTGGTTCAGAAAATCGCCGCGCATCCCAGGTTCAAGAAGCTGGTCTAGCAGGCCCTTGGTCCGCTTGGGTGGTTTACAGATGGCGGGCGGGGTGAAAGGGTGGGCCTGCGCGTACGGGATTCTTCGGGAAAACAGAAACCCACTTCAGTCTTCCAATCCACTCATGAAGCTACCGAGCACCAGCCTGCTGCTAGGATGTCTCCTGCTTTGCATGGCGACGGAAAACGCCACGGCTGCCACGGTCTCCATCTCGGCCTCCACCGATGCCTCCCTCTTCGAGCGCAACCCAAACAACAACTTTGGAGGCAATGCCGACTTTCCCGTCGGTACCACCCGAAATGGGGAACGAAGCCGGGGACTTGTCGAATTCAGGCCTGAACTGGGCATTCCGGCCGGTGCCACGATCCTCTCCGCAACACTGCACATCAACGTCAACAAGGCTCCGACGATCCCTGCCAGCTCCACCTATGAGATCCGGAAGGTCCTGATGGACTGGGAAGAAGGAAACAAGACAGGCCTGACCGGACAGGCTGCCACGGACAACGAGGTGACATGGAATCACAGGATCACCCCCTTGACCGGCTGGAGCAGCGCTGGAAGCATTGTCGGGATCGATTTTTCCGCCACGGCAAGCAGCA
>CAZKNW010000268.1:0-5823 GCA_964554035.1 uncultured Verrucomicrobiota bacterium | reverse complement strand
ATCGGGCGCCAGTTGTCGAACCATAGGCGGTTCTTTTCCCGGATGGCTTCAATCAGACTCTGGGATGCCGGAGCGGTCGGGATCCCGAGCGACTCGGCAGCCATGGTGGCCACGGTCTCACGTCCCTCTGGAGTCAGGTGTACCCCGTTCGACGTCAGGCTGCCCGATGTGTCCTTGAGAGGACTGAAAAGATCGACGAAGAGCAGTCCACGCTTCTTTGCCAGATCCCGCACCGCCGCGGCGTAACCGGCCACCACGGGATTCAGGTCGCGATGATCGGGCATGTTGGGAGAGGACGGTTTTTCAAAGGGGCGGGGCGAAAAAAGGACGATGCGGTGGGTCCTCTTCTGGAACTGGTCCAGGAGCTGGCCATAGGCCTCGGCGAATTCACCAATCTTCTCGTGACCTTCCAGTGCCTCCATCTGGCCGAACTGGCAGAAGATCACGGTTGCGTCGACGCCATTGAGCTGATCCAGCCATGTGCCGAAGTTGAGGTCGCGCCATTGCTCGTAAACGGTATCTCCCTCCCACGCCATGTTGCGAAAGGTGGGTTGGACTTCTGCGAAATGAGCCGCGATGCGGGACTCCAGTGAACCATCATGTCGGGACCGAACCGTATCCGTTTGTCCGGTGAAGACCACCACATCGTTCTTGCTGAGCTCGAAGCGTCCCTCCTTGAACGGAGGCAGAGGCTTCGGTGCATCACCTGCCTTGCCGAATCTCTGGACGGCGGGAGTGTAGGGAACCAGGTCGTCTGGATTTTCTGGAGGCCGGGGTCTTGTGGCAAAGCGCCTTCCAGGTTCCACCCAGTCTCGGATCTCCACGTTGTTCAGTTCCTTTGGGGCAAAACGGATCTCGTCGATCTGGCCGGAGTAAGAGTCCTTGCCGGACCATCCCTTGCCACCGAGTGTGACCTTGGCGTTCGGGTAGGGAGCGTCCTGTCCGTTGAGGCGACCGCGCCCCAGGAGGAATCCGTTAATGAGGATCCGGGATTCATCAGGTGTGTCCGAGACCACGGCGGCCACATGGGTCCAGATGCCGGGAACAAGAATGCCGGGAGGGGTGCTGAAGCTTTGGAACTTTGCCGCTTTGCTGTTACGCATCGAGAGGGCGACCGAACCGTCGGGCTTGATGTCGAGGCTCCAACCTCGACCCTTCTCATCGGAAAGCTGGATCAATCCCGACTGCTGGGGCCTGTCCGGGGAGATCCAGAGACCTGCCGTGAAGTGGGTGGGATGTTGAGTCCAGTCCTCGGGAGCATCGAATCCGGTCTGGTCTCCTCCGCTGAACTGAAGGGACCGCCCCTTGATCAGGGACTTGGCGAGTTTGGGCCCTGGATCCCTGCTGAGACCATGGTCGGTTTCATCGAAGTCGAAGGCGGTCTGAGCAGTCGATTTCTCCGACGTGAGGGAAAGGATGAGGCAAAGGATGAGTAGACGTGCAGGCAAAGACATGGGCTTGATCCGGTGGATTTGGAAAGATTGCCCAAGCGAATCCGTGTTCGAAAGAAAAATGGAACTCGCTTGGTGTCGCTCACCTGCAGGGCGTATTCAGCCAGTCCAGCGGCTTACATCGCACCGCTTAAAGAAGTCCATCTTAGAGCTTCCAGACCTTCACATCGTCGACCCAGGCCTCCTTGTTGACCGAGAGGCGGATGCGGCTCTTGGTCGCATGGTCGATGCCTTCTGATTCGAAGGAACCGATCTCGCTGCCGTCGATCAGCACGGTCATGACGTGGCCCTGGATGCGGACCTCCAGATCGTGCCAGCTGTCCAGGCTCAACTTGTTCTTGAAGCGTTTGGTCTTGGTGGCGAGGAGCTTCTTCATTTCAGGTGTCGCCTTGTTCGCCTTCCTTGCCTCTCGATGCTCCAGCTTCATGTTGCCGGTCTTGAGGTCGGTCAGTTCCACCTGAAAGGGGCGGATGCGTGCCACGCAGATGTGACCGGCGTGAACGGACTTCTCGTTCATGTCTGCAATGTTGATGCCGAGGTCATCCTTGTCGCCCAGCTTGAAGCGCATCTGGATGACCGCATCCTTGAAGGCAATGTCCTGGGTGACGGAAACCCCATGATCCGCCACCTTGGCCATGGTGATGTGCATGGCACCCTGATCGAGGTCCACCTGCTTCTGTCCCTTCGCCCGTGTGCGGCTGTTGGTTCCCCAGCCATTGCCCACCATTTCCTTCTCGGGATTGGGCTCGTCGCGGTTGAAGTCGTCTTCAAAGAGAAGCTTGCCCTTGGGCTCGGCATGAAGGGAAAGACATGTCACAAAGAGGATCGTCAATAGGGGGCGATGCATCCGGAAAAGATAATTGAGTCCATGAATGCTGGGAAAGCCTTTTTGACGTCTCGCTTTCTTCATTCCTGCTTTCCTCATTTCCCCAAGCGGGTATCGTCTTTGCCGTTCCCTGATCATGAAAAGAACGTTTGTTTGGACTCTTTTGACCCTTGGCGTCGCCCTTGTTTCGCAGGCTGAATTCCCGACTCCCTACAACTCCGAGAAGGACAAGGATGCCCAGCCAATTTCACCAGGCGAGGCCCTGTCCCTGATGGAACTGCCGGAGGGGTTCTCCGCTACGATCTACGCGGCCGAGCCGGACATCGCCAATCCCATCGCCATGGCCTGGGATCACAAGGGGCGCATGTGGGTGGCCGAGAACAACACCTACGCCGAGCGACCCACCCGGTTCGAACTCGGTCTTCGTGACAGGGTGACCATCCTTGAAGACAAGGATGGAGATGGAAGGGCCGAGACGCGCAAGGTCTTCACCGATGACGTCCAGATGCTGACCAGTGTCGAGGTGGGCAGGGGAGGTGTCTGGTTGATGTGTCCGCCGCAGGTGCTTTTCATTCCGGATGCGAATGGCGATGACATTCCGGATGGTCCCCCGGAAGTGGTGCTGGACGGTTTCACGGTGGCGGAGGCCAATTATCACAACTATGCCAATGGACTGCGCTGGGGACCGGATGGCTGGCTCTACGGCCGCTGTGGTCATTCCTGTCCGGGTGACATCGGTCTGCCCGGTGCGCCACCCGAGGAACGCCTGCACATGGAGGGAGGCATCTGGCGTTATCATCCGGTTCGCAAGGACATCGAGGTCCTCAATTGCGGTACCACCAATCCCTGGGGTCATGACTGGGACGAGCATGGGCAGCTCTTTTACATCAACACGGTGAACGGCCATCTCTGGCACGTGACCCCCGGGGTGCACTTCAAGGAGAACTTCGGTGCCGATCCCAATCCCTTCATCTTCGACCGCATGGACATGCATGCGGATCACTGGCATTTCGATACCTCTGGCAAGTGGCAGGATTCGCGTGCAGGAGCCGCCAATGAGTATGGAGGGGGGCATGCCCACATCGGGATGATGGTCTACCAGGCCGACCAATGGCCGGAGAAGTT
The DNA here is from genome assembly GCA_964554035.1 of uncultured Verrucomicrobiota bacterium. GTDB lineage: Bacteria > Verrucomicrobiota > Verrucomicrobiia > Limisphaerales > CAZKNW01 > CAZKNW01. The sequence goes on along the minus strand of CAZKNW010000268.1, from coordinate 2,421 downwards.
TCGCGGTCGGCTCTACACCATGAACATGCATGGACTCCGGACCAATGTGGAGCGCATGGAGCGCCATGGCAGTGGCTACATTGGAAGGCACCAGGACGATGCATTCATCATGGGTGACAAGTGGTTCCGAGGGATCGACCTGCAGCAGGGACCTGATGGTTCCGTATACATGCTGGACTGGAGTGACACAGGTGAATGTCACGAACACAGCGGTGTCCACCGCACCAGTGGCCGCATCTACAGGGTTTCCTACGGGGAGCCGGAGCGGCCGGATCTGAAGGACCTAGAAGAACCGGATGCCGGTGTCGTTAAGAAGCTGCTTTCGGAACCGAATGTCTGGTTTGAGCGGCAGTTGAGGAACCGTGTTCGCAGTGGAGCGTTGTCGTCTTCGGACCGCGCCGCAACGGTCAAGGTGGCGCGCGAGGTTCTTTCCGGTGGTGATGATGATGCGGTTCGGCTTCGCGCCCTTTGGCTCCTGAATGAACTGGGTGAGGCAAACGGGCAGCTTCTTGAAAGCCTGTTGGCGGATTCCAGCGAGCATCTCAGGGTTTGGTCCATTCGGCTCCTGACGGACCAGCAACCACTGGATGGCATCCTGGGCATGAGGGAATCGGACATGCCGGAGCCGCTTTCGGACTCGTTGTTGAAGCGTTTTGAAACGATGGCCAGAAAGGATGAATCCGGACTGGTCCGGTTGACCCTCGCATCGACCCTTTTGAGGCTTCCTGTCGAGCAGCGCGCCCAACTGGCCGCTCCCTTGATGGCGCATGCCGGCGATGCCGATGATCACAATTTGCCCCATCTCGTCTGGGCCGGGATTTCCGGGATAGCACGACGTTCTCCCGAAGATCTCGCCGCCCTGGCGAAGAACAACACCTGGGCGCAGATCTTCCGCTGGAGCGCCCGAAGCCTGGCAGTGCAAAGCGACAAGGAACCTGCGGCTCTGGATGCCTTCCTGAAAGTCGTGACGCCCAAGGATCATGCGGTCCTGCAGTCGGTGCTTCAGGGCATGAGCGAGGGGTATCAGGGATGGAGAAAGGCGGATGAACCGAGGGCCTGGAAGCGCCTCGCCGCCAGGCTCAAGGAATCCAGCAACAGTGAGGTGGTGAGCCTCGTGCGGGACCTTGGGGTTTTGTTTGGGGATGGACGTGCCCTCGATGCGATCAAGGAAGTTGTCTTGGATCGGAGTGCGGATCTCAACATGAGACTGACGGCTTTGAAAACCTTGATCGAATCCAAGCCTGACGATCTTCGGGCCATCTGCGAATCGCTGCTGGGTGAGAGGCACATCAACACCGCATCCCTGAAGGGGCTGGCGCTTTACGAGGACTCAAAAATCGGGGATAGGGTGGCCCAGAACTACCGGCGCTTCTTTTCCCCCGAGCGCCCGGCCGTGATCGAGGTCCTGGTGTCCCGGGCATCGTGGGCGAGGGCGTTGCTAGAGGAGATGCGGAAGAACCGGATCCCCAAGGCGGATCTCAGTGCCTTCCAGGCGAGACAGATAAGGTCCTTTGAAGACAAGGAGCTTTCGGGTCTTCTGGCCTCGGTATGGGGTGAGGTCAATGAATCCAGCGAGGAGAAGCACCGACTGATCGAGGAATGGACCGGGAAACTTACCCGGCAGGAACTGGACAAGGCGGACCTGTCCCGTGGAAGGCAGCTTTTCACCCTCGTTTGTGGAACCTGTCACAAGATGTATGGCGAGGGCGGGGCGATTGGTCCCGACCTGACCGGCTCCGGGCGTGCCGATCTGGGCTATTTGCTGGAGAACATCATTGATCCCAGCGCCGTGGTCAGTGCGGACTTCATGATGTCGACCCTCAACCTGAAGGATGGGCGCACATTGACCGGAATCGTGTCCTCGGAGAATTCACGCACCCTGACCCTTCGCCAGGCGAGCGGTGAGGAGACACTGGAAAAGTCAGCCATTGAAAAGCGCGAGGTCTCCAGCTTCTCGATGATGCCGGAAGGCCTGATTACCGCGCTGGATCCCAGGATGGTGCGGGACCTGATTGCCTATCTTCAGCATCCCAGCCAGGTGCCTCTTCCTTGATTGAATCGAACAAATGATTTCCTTTGGCCGTCCAGCCTAAACCCATTAAACCATCAGTATGAACACCCCAATGGATACCAAGAACGCAAAACACCTCTCCCGTCGCAACTTCCTCCAGACGGGAGCCGCCCTTTCCGCGGCTGCCACGATGCCCTCCTTTACCACCCGTGCGGCCACCAACAAGAACAGCAAACTGCGGATCCTGCAGATTGGCGTGGGTGGCATCGGCGGCCTGCAACGTCGTGGACTCAAGGATCACCCCCGCGTGGAATGGTTTGGTTTCTGTGATGTGGACCAGACCACGTTGGCCAAGGACACCCAGGCCTACAAGGGTGCCAAGTTGTTTACCGACTACCGTGTGGCCTGTG
>CAZKNW010000267.1:0-5856 GCA_964554035.1 uncultured Verrucomicrobiota bacterium | reverse complement strand
AAACCAGAACGACTTCTTTTCATGGAAGGATCCCAAAGGCGCCATCCTCCGCGAAAAAGGCACTGGCTTCAGCTCCACCCCGAACTCTGCATTGCCCAATCCACTCAAGCGGAATCCCTCATCCGTGAGACATGGGATCTCGCGAGGCAATTGGGGTTCGATGCATCAAGAAGAACCCAAGAAGATGCCCTTCTCGATCTCGCAACGATCTGGGAACCGGACATTCTCCTGATGGATCGGAGCACCATGTCCCTCGCAGCCGGTTGCGTCTGCTTTCCATCATCATGGAACCTGCAGGAATCGATCGGCAAACCCGTTCATCAGATACACGACCTGGTGCCTGACCTCAATCCCTCCATCGGCGAGAGGATCAAGCGGTTCCTTGAGGGACTGCAACCGGGCAGAGCCTTCTGCCGCGAGAACTGGAGCCTCACCCGTTCCGATGAGCGCAACTATCATCCCAGATTGAAGCGCCAGAAGCTGGATGAAACAGTCACACTCGACGAACTGCACCTTCGCTTGGAACACCAGCTTTTCACCGCCCTGCCGAGCGGCGTCCTGATGGGGATCCGAATCAGCACGATTCCCCTCCCTGCTCTATCGGAACAGAGGGAGGAGTGGAACAACCTGAAGGAGAAGATCCGGACGATGCCCCCGGAAGTGGCACGGTACAAGAGCATGGAGAAGGCTCAGCTCACCATCCAAAGGATCATGAATTCGGTCAGGTGCGACTGAAGACCAGGCGTCATGGTCTCCCAAAAAAAGAGCCGCCCCGTAAGACAGGGCGGCTCATTTGCAAAACATTCGGTTCGAAGCCCTACTGAACCGTGACCCACTTGCGATCGCGTGCGGAATCCAGAACGGCATCACAGATCTTCTGTGTCTCGAGAGCATCCCGGAAGGTCGGAGAGCATGGAGTGCCGTCCTCGAGCGACTTCAGGAAGTCCGCTACCTGGTGAACGAAGGTGTGCTCGTAACCGATCTGGAGACCGGGAACCCACCACTTGTCCATGTAGGGGTGACCACCTCCATGATCGGTGACGTGGATATCGTGCCAGCCGCGGATGACGGAGTCGTCGTTGTGGTCGAAATACTGCAGGTGATGCAGATCGTGCAGGTCCCAGCGTATGGAGGCGTTCTCACCATTGATCTCGAGGGTGTAAAGGGCCTTGTGGCCACGGGCATAACGGGTGGACTCGAAGAGACCCAGGGATCCGTTGTCGAACTTGCACATGAAGGTGCAGGCGTCATCGATCTCGACCTTCTCCTTCTTTCCGGTCTCGGTATGCATGCGTTCCTTGATGAAGGTCTCGGTCTGAGCGCAGACCTCCTCCACGCCACCATTCAACCAGATGGCCGTATCAATGCAGTGTGCCAGCAGGTCCCCGGTCACGCCGGATCCGGCGGCCTTGGCATCCAGCCGCCAGAGGGCGTTGCCTCCCTGGGGCAGGTCATCGGAAATGGTCCAGTCCTGCAGAAAGTTCGCACGGTAGTGGAAGATCTTACCGAGACGTCCCTCATCGATGAGCTTCTTGGCCAGCGTCACGGCGGGGACACGACGGTAGTTGTACCAGACCGTGTTTGCCACACCGGCCTTCTCGATGGCGGCACACATCTCCTCACCCTCGGCGGCATTCAGCGCCAGAGGCTTCTCGCACAGGACCATCTTGCCCTTCTCAGCAGCGGCGATGGCGATCTCCTTGTGAAGGTTGTTGGGAACACAGATGTCCACGGCATCGATGTCGTCACGCTCAATCAGCTTGCGCCAGTCGTTCTCGGTGCTCTCGTAGCCCCACTGCTTGGCGAAGGCATCCAGCGCCTCCTGGTTGCGGGCACAGGCGGCCTTGAGAACCGGCTTGTATTCCAGGTCGAAGAAGTTGCTCACACGGTTGTACCCGTTGGAGTGGGTCCGCCCCATGAACCCGTATCCGATCATTCCAATTCGAAGTTCTTTCATAGTCTTGGTCTCTTTTTTAAGTGGTTTGTCAGGTTTTCGATCAGGACCAGCCGTGGGCCTCGCGCACCTTGATCATGGCATCAAGGATGGTGTTCCAGGTTCCTGGGTTCTCCAGCGTGGCGTTCGGGAACATGCACCCGTCCCAACAGATGTGTTCGATGCCACGGGATGCGGCATCCTTCAGCCAGTAGCCGGCGCACCTGGTGATGTCCAGTTTGCCGTTCGGATCGTCGGCCGGACAATGCTTGCCTGTCTTGTCGTGGGATCCGGCTCCGTGGACCTGCCCGTCATTCTGGGCCACATGGAAGTCAATGGTCCACGGGCGAAGCTTGTCGGTCATCTGCTCGTAGGCCGCATAAAACTCCTCTTCACTATAACCCTCCTTGAGCAGGGCATGCTCCGGAGCGTTGTAGCCCATGAGGTAGAGGTAGGTGTGTGCGAGGTCAGCCTGGAAGCCAAGCGTCTCCGGCATGCCAACCTCCTCAAGCAGGTCCAGCATGTCCTTCCAGCTGTGCATTCCGGCCCAGCAGATCTCACCCTCGGCAGCAAGCCGCTCCCCGCTGTCCGCCGCGATCTTGGCAGCCTCCTTGAAGGTCTCCGCAATCTTGCTGGTGTTGGCTTTGGTATCCTCCCGCCACTTCTCCACGCCGAACTCGGCCGAATCGATGCGGATCACACCATACTTGCGGGCACCGTGCTCGTTGAAGATCCTCGCAATGCGGCAGGCCATCTTGACCGCACTCAGGAACTTCTGACGTGACGCCTCGTCTCCCATGGCTGAATCACCCACGGTTCCAGGCCAGACCGGCGCCACCAGGGAACCAATGTTGAACCCCTTACCCTGAATCAGGTCAGCGATGCCCTTGAGTTCGTCATCGCTGGCTTCCGGGTTGGTGTGCGGGAGGAAGAGGAAATAATCGATGCCTTCGAATTTCTGTCCGTTGACCTCTGCGGCAGCCGTAAGATCGAGCATGTGCTCGAGACTGATGGGAGGTTCCTGTCCTTCGTCGGTGCCCTTGCCGACGAGGCCGGGCCACATGGCGTTGTGAAGTTTGGGTTTGCTCATCTTTTTCTTGGTAGGTTGAGGGTTAAAGGGTCTCAGTAACGGTTGTAAGGAATCATGGCACCCAGGCCGGGGCCAGAAGGCGCAATCTGCCGCTCTCCTCAGGGGCGCCATCCACCTGCTTGCGAATGCCGATGCTCGTCTTCGTGACGTCGTTGGTGGTTCGGATACTCAAATCAGGTTCCTGAAATGGTCGATCTATGGGAACACAAACTCCCCTCCTCAAAGGGACGACCATGCGTCCGGACACACCTCAAGGGGAACGGGGAGTGATCAAACACTCCTGAACCAGTCTTGCAAGTGCTTGTTCCAACGATTTCACCGGAACAAATGTTCAGAGGGGCGGTAACGGGACGGAATATGATGAAAAACCTCTCGACCCGTCTTGAAGCAATGCCGCAGTTTTTTGAATGGATTCGGCGTCAGGTATCCGAACGATTCAAACCGTGATTGCGACGGTAGACCGCCGGCGTGGTCTGCATCACCCGGACAAAATCCCGCGTGAAATGACTCTGGTCACTGAAGCCGCACTCTTGCGAAATCACTGAGATGGGGACCCCACTGTGGATCAGGCTCCGACAGGCCTCATGGATCCGCACCCTCCGAATGTATTCCGTTGGAGGCATCTGGAGATGTTTCCTAAAGCGCCGCTCGAAGGCGCTCACCGACAGTCCCGCCCGCGAAGCCAAATCCGAGATCCGGATCCCCTCATGAAAGTGCTCGCGGATGTATTCAAGGGTGTCACCCAGCACCTGAGGCATGGCAACACTTGCCGTCGCCCCCTGATACTCCCGCGTCACCCCGACCAAGGCGACGATCCTTCCAGCCCGGTTCTTCAGCGGAACCTTGGTCGTCACATACCAGTCCACCACCCCGTCGTGACTGGTCAGGAGTTCCACCTTCTCCCGGATCACCTCACCCGCCAGGACACGCTCGTCGTCGCGGCGGTAGTTCTCCACCAGATACTCGGGAAGAAAGTCGACGTCCGTCCGACCAATGATCTCGGACTTCCGCTCCGCCCCAAGCTGGTCAACAAGCGGGGCATTCAGGGTGACAAACCTGCCCCTCGCATCCTTCACGTAGAAGAGGCTGCCCGGCAGGTGCTCGAAGAGGATCTCAACCCCATCCGCCAGTTGCAGATTCTCATAGGAAACAAAGTTGTCTTCGGACCTCAATGGCATGGTCAGTGACGGCATCACCGGAATCCCCGGCCCCCGCGACACCCTCTTTGAACAATTTCGGCACTTCAGGCAACCCACGAATTCAGCTGCCTGCCTGCCACCCCGATGAAACCAACATCATACCGCACCCATCTGCCATGAAAACCATTCACGCAACCGGCACATTACCGTTCTTGCAGGCTCCAATCGGGTCTCCTAGTGTCGCGCCTGCGAGGTCACTCATCCTACCCGACCTCCCCCGAAACGAGTGCCATTCCACTGCCACTTGACCTGACCCATGGACCTGAAAAAAGCAATCGGACTGAACGTCCCTGTCACCCCCGAACTCGAGAAGAAAAAGATCGAGTACATCAACATGAAGCTGGCCGCCCTGGGCTGCCCGACCGTCGAGATCGACGACGACCATGGCTTCAATGAGATGACGACCGCCTTCCTCTCGCACTACCAGGAATCGTCCCGGCTCCTCTCGGACCACCTTTGCCCGGTGGACCAACGTATCCAGGACTTCCTGAACACCTACCTGGCAGACACCAAGGTGAAGATCAAACTGCCCGGGAACACCTTCGTTCTGGACCGGCATGGGCTGGCGAGGACCCTTTCCATTCCGGCGCACAGCGACCATTTCCAGTCCTCCATCATTGATTCCTACCGTGTCAAGCAGGGCGTCCTCCACAACCCCAAGAACGACCGGAGGACCACCAAGGGTAGCTTCCACGTGACCGAGGGCGGCATCTCCATTCCGGACGACAAGCTCTCCGTACCGAAGATCGCCTTCGCCCGCATGCTGGAAAGGGCACTCCAGGTGCCTGATGACCTGCTCGAGCTCCCCATCACCTCCGACCAGGAGACCAAGGCCAAGAGCATCGTGTCACTGATGCTCCGCCCTGTCGTCTGCCCGTCGGTGGAAACCTACATCAAGGAGAAGAGCATGGAGGTCCGGTTCTTTGCACCCGGCAACCTCGTCAGCAACCTGGATTTCGTCGAAACGATCTTTGGAAACGCCGGCAACCCCTACCTGCCCGAGAACGATTCCGCCCTGGATGTGGACCACTGGACCGGCACCACCGGTTGCGTCATCCTCGCTCCACACGTCCTCAAGATGAACAAGAAGGAACTCGGGCTCCCGAACATCGGGGAGGCCACGGACCGACAGAAGCGCGATGGCATGTGTTGGGAATCCGAGGACGAGCTCTACAATGGCGGAAGCGCCTTCAAGCTCACCTGCCGCGACGAGCGCGGTGTCATCGTCACCATCATCGCGGACAACTACTTCGGCTATTGCAAGAAGGAGGTAAAGACGCAGATCGGGTATTCAGCCAACCTCTACGGTCTCTCCGAGGAGGAACACGCCGGCGGGGCCCTGGTCTTCCCCAGCTACGACCTTGCCGAGGAGTTCAGCGGAAACCTTCACGTCCAGCGCCGTGGTCACAATTTCGAAGAGGCACTCGAGCTGCTCGGCGACTGCGCCGATGTGAAGCCCGAGGGTTACGCCATCGACAAGAACTACCCGAACATCCTTTACGTCCCGGAAAGCGTTAACTTCGACCTCCAGAACCAGACCGTTTCCTGGCCGGATGAAAAGGAAGAAACACAGTCCATCAAGCTTCTCCCCGGCAAGATCTATGTCCGCCCGTCAGGCTACAAGGTCCGGATGG
>CAZKNW010000266.1:0-5859 GCA_964554035.1 uncultured Verrucomicrobiota bacterium | reverse complement strand
GGACCTCATTGGCGGCGGCACGAAGGAAGTAAGTGGTGTTCACCCCGGGGTTCTCGACCGGATACTGGAGGGCAAGGAAGACGCCTTCGCGGGCGCGTTCCTCAGGTCCCATGTCGAGCAGGTCCTTTCCGAGGTAATCGATGGTACCGTCCGTGATTTCGTAATCCTCACGTCCGGCCAGCACGGAGGCAAGTGTGCTCTTGCCGCTGCCATTCGGGCCCATGATGGCATGGACCTCACCCGGTTTGATCTCAAGGCTCAGCCCCTTGAGGATGTCTCTTCCTTCCACGCCAGCGTGGAGATTTTCAATTTTCAGCATCGTCGTTTTCAGATCCGGTTTAAGAAAAGGTTTCCCGAGGCGGGACTAGCCCACACTACCCTCGAGACTCACGCCCAAAAGCGCCTGGGCCTCCATGGCAAACTCCATGGGAAGTTCATTGAAGACCTCCTTGCAGAAGCCGTTCACGATCATGTTGACCGCGTCCTGGGTCTCCAGTCCGCGTTGGTTGCAGTAAAAGATCTGGTCCTCACCGATCTTGGAGGTGCTCGCCTCGTGCTCCACGCTGGAGGTGGTGTTCTTCACCTCAATATAGGGAAAGGTATGGGCACCGCACTGGTCTCCTATGAGCAATGAGTCACACTGGGAAAAGTTCCGGGAGTGGGTTGCATTCTTGGCGATCTGCACCAGTCCGCGATAACTGTTCTGTCCGCGCCCGGCCGAGATGCCCTTCGAGATGATCGTGCTCTTGGTGTTCTTTCCAAGGTGGATCATCTTGGTTCCGGTGTCCGCCTGCTGCTTCAGGTTGGTCAGCGCCACCGAGTAGAACTCACCCACGCTGTTGTCGCCCTTCAACACGCAGCTGGGATACTTCCAAGTGATGGCCGACCCGGTCTCCACCTGCGTCCAGCAGATCTTGGAGTTGTCCCCTTTGCAAAGCCCCCGCTTGGTCACGAAGTTGTAGATGCCTCCCTTGCCTTCCTCATCACCGGGATACCAGTTCTGGACCGTTGAGTACTTGATCTCGGCGTTGTTCAGCGCCACCAGCTCAACGATCGCCGCATGCAGTTGGTTTTCATCCCGCATCGGCGCCGTGCAGCCCTCCAGGTAACTGACGTAGGAATCGTCTTCGGCAACAACGAGCGTCCGCTCGAACTGGCCGGTGTTGGCCGCGTTGATGCGGAAGTAGGTCGAAAGTTCCATCGGACAACGCACGCCCTTGGGAATGAAGCAGAAGGAACCGTCACTGAAGACCGCCGAGTTGAGCGCGGCATAATAGTTGTCCGTGTAGGGAACCACCGTCCCCAGGTATTTCTTCACCAGTTCGGGATGTTCCTGCACCGCCTCGGAGAAGGAACAGAAGATGATTCCCTTCTTGGCCAGAGTGTCCTTGTAGGTGGTGCCGACCGAAACACTGTCGAACACGGCATCCACGGCGACGCCGGCCAATTTGGCACGCTCATGCAGGGGAATGCCCAGCTTCTCGTAGGTTTCCAGCAGCTTGGGATCCACCTCATCCAGGCTCTTGGGCGCATTCTCATCCGGCTTCTTGGGAGCCGAATAGTAGGAGATGGACTGGAAGTCCACGGGAGGATAATCCACATGGGCCCATTCAGGTGTCTCCATCTTCTGCCAGTAGCGGAAAGCCTTCAGGCGAAACTCGGTCAACCATTCGGGCTCCTTCTTCTTGGCGGAGATCAACCGGACGACGTCCTCATTCAACCCGGGCGGCATGGAATCCGCCTCGATGTCGGTGACAAAGCCGTATTTGTACTCCTTCTTGACGAAGTTCTCGATGGTCTCGGTAGCGCTACTCATGAAAAAATCCTATTTCTGATGATCGGCGTAGGAGGGACAGCCGGAATCCGGGCACGGGCCCTTCATGGAAATGTCGATCTCGTTCGCCTCGAATCCCTCCGGCATCACGGCCTCAGGCACGCGGGGCTTCCGCTTGAGGTCAATGTCGAAGGCACGGCCGCAGTCATTGCAGTAAAAGTGGCAGTGGGGCTCCAGGTTGGAACAGAACCGGGTGGCACTGCGGTCGTGGTTCACCTGCTTGACCAGGCCCGTCTTCACCAGGGCATCCAGGGTGTTGTAGACCGTGGCCATGGAGATCTCGGGCTTGCCCTTCTTGGCGCGCAGGTAGACCTCCTCCGCCGTGGGGTGGTCCTTGTTTTCCGTCAGGACGCCAAAGATGTGCTGCCGCTGGGGCGTGAAACGCAGGCCGGTCGCCGCCAGCTTCTCATTCAACTGCTTGTCCTTGTCGACTGCGTCGCTCATCGGGCGGTGGAAAATAAGGCCCATTTCCCAACCGTCAAGATTTAGAATAATTCTAAATCTAAGAAAATGACGCGCACCGACCACGGAGTGGTGACCGCATGTAGCGCGGGGTGAAGCGAAGCGTAACCCCGGGAACCCAACGCCTCGAAACCCATCCGCGCCCTGGAGGGGCGCACGAAAACCAACGTCACCCTCCCCATCCTTCTTGCCAATTCCTCACCCGGATGAGACAAACTCCAGTATGAAACCTGGTATCCATGCCTTACGTGTATTGCTCTGCCTGACCGCTTTCCATTCGGCGGCTTCGTCACCTTCCCAAGCCGCATCCCACGAGGATGTCTTCAACGACCGCCTGCTTCCGATCTTCCGATCCTCCGATCCCAGCAGCTGTGTCCAATGCCATTTGTCTTCCGTGGATCTCAAGGACTACATCCTGCCCTCCAGCGACCAGACCTTCGCGTCACTGAGGGAACAGGGCCTGATCAACCTGGAGGAACCCAGCAAATCCAAGATCCTTGAACTCATCAGCATGGGCGAGCGCGACTACGACAAGGGCGCCGTGATGATTCATGAGAAGATGCGCAAGGCGGAATACGAGGCCTTCTCCAACTGGATCCAGGCCTGCGCCAGGGATTCCCGACTGAAGACTTTGAAACTCGACCTCACCAAGGCCGCTGGACCGGAGCATCCCGATGAGGTCATCCGTCATGCCCGAAAGAGCCGCGTGGTGGACTCCTTTGTCCGGCAGGTCTGGCCGCACCGCATGCGCTGCTTCCCATGCCACACCCCGCACGAGATCGACGAGAACAATCCCAAGCACAAGAACGCCCACAACAACATGGAGAAGATGGAGCAGAATCTCGGCATCCGCTTCACCAGTCGCCTCCACCTCTTCAAGAAGACCCCTGAGGAAACCATGCAGCACTGGATCGACCGCAGCCAGGACGAGGATCCCGACCGCCTGCCCCTGATCAACCTCGAGGACCCTGCCAAGAGCCTCATCATCCTGAAGCCCACCGCCAAGCTCCCCCCCCAAGGACGACGACGGCAAGCGTAGGCCTTCCTCAGCGGAACCCGTTTCCCATCTGGGCGGACTCAAGATGCACAAGGATGACTTCACCTATAAGTCCTGGCTCGCATGGATCGAGGACTATTCCAAGGTCGTCGGAGGCCAATACACCTCCATTGAGGAACTACCCAAGGACAACTGGTATACCTCCCAGCACGTCCTGATGCTGCGCGAGACACCGGAAAGCTGGCCCGCCATGGCCAAGGTCCAGGCCTTCATTCACCCATGGAACAAGGAGAAGAAGATGTGGGAACCCGAACCCGTCGCCTTCACCCAGGGATCCGTCACACCGCGTCACGCCGTAGTCGGCTCGCTCATCCTGCTTCGCTCCAGCGAGAATGAAGAACTCGTCCAGTGGGACAAAGCTGACCCGACTCTCAAGCCAGGCGAGTACCTCATCAAGACCTACCTCGATTCCAAGGAGAAGCTGGCAAAGAACCCCACCGCCTTCCTCACCCACGAGGACTTCGCTGGCCAGACCCACATCCAGGCGCATTGGAACAAGACCTTCAAGGAATCCGAAAAGGTCTCAGTAGCTCAACTGAAGAGGGCGGATTGAGAACAAGACCTCCCGGCAAGCCCATCATGACACGCGCCAAAAGACTGAGAATCCTTGCCGGACTATCCCTCGCGAGTGTCGTGATGACATCCGCCCTGATCCTGGGTTCCGATGCCCTGATCGAAAAGACCACCAGGAATGAGATCTTCACCGAGATTCAGGATCATCCTGAACGTCAAGTGGGACTTGTCCTTGGTTGCTCGCGCTATCTTTCCAACGGCGGAGAGAACCCTTTCTTCAAGAACCGGATGGCAAGAACAGTCCAGCTTTACCAGGAAGGAAAGATCCAGCAGATCATCGTCAGCGGTGACAACTCCCGGAAGGACTACGATGAACCCTCCGACATGCGTGACGCACTCGTCGAACAAGGCATACCGGAAGGGATCATCTATCGCGACTACGCGGGTTTCAGCACCCTCGATTCCATCGTCCGGGCCAAGGAAGTCTTTAAGCAATCCCGGTTCATTGTCATCTCACAGGAGTTCCATGCAAGAAGGGCGGTCTACATCGGCAAGGCACGGGACATCGATGTGGTGGGATCGATCGCCACAGACGTACTGGGACGACATGGAATCCGGACCCACCTCCGTGAATACCTCGCCCGAGTGAAGACCATCCTCGATGTCCACATCCTCAACCGCGGCCCCAAGTTCCTGGGGGAACCTGTCGTGATGACCTCCGCTGCCCTGTAGAGGCGACTCTGTGAGCGCCTCACTCTGGTTCCGCAAAGATGCGTAAGGAGGTAGGGCTATCACTCCGTGAGCGCCCGAGCTTGGTATCGTTCCGCACATACACATCCTCCAACCCCGCACCCCAGCAAAGGCCCGCGCGGAGCGACGGGCCCTACCTTTCGAACTGGAGCGCCTCACTTCGATCACGCCTTGAAATGCGGCGCTCCATAGAGACGTCGCTACAAGACTACTCTCCCACCTTGGTCAGGAACTTGGCGGGATTCTTCTTGAGATCAGGCACACAGTGATCGCAGCAGAGCTTGACCTGTTGATCCCCGATGAGGGCCACAACGGGTTCACCCATGCCTCCGAGCTCTTCTCCGGAAACAACACAGGTCTCGGCAGTATAGGCCTTGGTTCCGGCCAGTTGTTCTTCACTGGGGGAAACAACCACGGTCGGGGCGGATCCGGTTGCGCTCGACGGCTCAACAGCGACGACACCCTCACCCTTCTTCTCGGAACAGCCCTGGATGAGGAGCCCAAGTCCAAGAAGGGTGATGGCGATGATGGTTCTGTTTTTGTTCTTCATGTGTTTTCCTTTTCTGATTTCGGATGATCGGGGTTCTGTTCAGCCCCCTTTGTTTCTTCCAATAATTCCTTCTTCCCAACAGGCAGCCCCCGTTCCTGGACCCAGCTGTAGAGCACGGGAACCACAAACATGCTGAGCGTCACCACGAGCATGCCTCCCATGGTCGGGATGGCCATGGGGATCATGATGTCCGATCCGCGACCGGAGGAAGTCAGCACGGGCAAGAGCGCGAGGATGGTGGTTGCGGAAGTCATCAGGCTGGGTCGCACACGCCGCAGCCCCGCCTCCACCACGGCCGCCCGGACACCCGCACGATTTTCGGTCGGGTTCTGATCAAAGCTCTGCTTGAGGTAGGTCGCCATGATGACGCCGTCGTCGGTGGCGATGCCGAAGAGCGCCAGGAAGCCCACCCAGATGGCCACGCTCAGGTTGATGGGCTCGATGTGGAAGAGCTCGCGCAGGTTGATTCCAGCAAACTGCACATTGAGGAACCAGTCCTGTCCGTAGAGCCAGAGCAGGAGAAAGCCCCCTGCCCAGGCCACCAGGATTCCGGTAAACACCAGCATGGAGGTCAAGCTGCTGCGGAACTGAAGGTAAAGCACCAGGAAGACGCCGAACAGGGCCAGCGGCACCAGCACCTTCAGCCTCTGGGTGGCACGCACCTGGTTTTCAAAATTACCGCTGAAGGTATAG
>CAZKNW010000265.1:0-5913 GCA_964554035.1 uncultured Verrucomicrobiota bacterium | reverse complement strand
GCTCCCGTTGGGCACTGCGGAGTTCCTTGAGGATGTCCTGATGCTCAGGGGAGGCGACGAGGTTGTTAACCTCATCCGGGTCTTCCTGCAGGTCGTAGAGCTCCTCGATGTGCTTGGGTTGCCAGAACTGGGATTGGGCTGCGTTGAGCTGACCGGCGTCAAACATCTCTTTCCACTTGGCGGTCGTCGGGGTCTGGAACATGTAGGAGATGTACTGTCCGTAGATCCGGTGGGGCATGTAGTTCCGGATGTAGAGGTAGCGCTTGTTGCGGACGACGCGCACCATGTCATAGCGTTCATCCATGCGGCCCCGGAAACCAAAATTGTAGTCGCGTTCCTTTTCCTCAAAGGCACCCATGAAGGCGGATCCCTGCATGTGGGAGGGTGGTTGGATGCCCACGATACTGAGGAGTGTGGGGGCGAGATCCACGAAGCCAACGAGGCGTGTGGACTTGCTGTTGGCCCTGTAGTCCTTCGGTGCAAGGTAGGCATACTTCTGGGGCACATGAACCAGCAGCGGCACGTTCAATCCACTGTTGTAGGGCCAGCGCTTGGAGCGGGGCATGCCGGATCCATGGTCGCCGTAGTAGAAGATGATAGTGTCCTCCTCGAGTCCTGCATCCTTCAGTTCCTTCAGGGCCGCACCCACCTCGGCGTCCATCATGGTGATCCGGTCATAATACTGGGCCCAGTCCTTGCGGGATTCCGCCACGTCCGGGTGGTAGGCGGGTACGGGAACCTTGGCCGGATCATGGATCTTGTTTTCCGGCTCGATCTTGTTCCGGATCTTGCTTTCGTGACTGATGGTGTAGTTGAAGATGGAGAAGAAGGGCTGGCCGGGCTTGCGGTTCTTCCAGTGGGCCTTTCTTGAGGAGTCGTCCCAGACGCCCTCACCCTTCTCGAGGTTGTAGTCCTCCTTGGAATTGTTGGTGCAGTAATACCCGATCTCCCTGAGATACTTGGGATACATCTTGAAGTCGGAGGGCAGCGTCGCCATGGATCGCATGTGCTCCGATCCGGTGGAAGGCGGATACATGCCTGAGATGATCGTGGTCCTTGCCGGGGCGCAAACGGGAGCGGTCGACCAGGCGTTCAGGTAGATGAAGCTTTTTCGGGCGAGGCCGTCGAGGTTGGGAGTGACGGCATAATCATCCCCGTAGCATCCCAGTTCGGGTCCATTGTCCTCACTGGTGAGCCAGAGGATGTTGGGTGCGTCTTCGAGGGCTACAGCGGACCAGGTGGTGAGGAGGGCGGATAAGAGAAGGGCGCTTTTCTTCATAAGAATTCCAACAAGTGGTTCGAGCCCTGCATTGAACCACCCAACCGTGCCCGGGGCAATGGTTTCTATTGTCCCCCTCGGAACGCCTTGAGCGCTGCCCTCGCCTTTCTGCGCTCCTCGGGACTCAGGGTCCCGTCGCCATCCTCATCAAAACGGTTCTTGATCAACTCGGCTGCGTCCCCCAACAGGCTGAGCCCACGGACTGCGTTGATGATCTTGTCGTTGCGCTTGGCGTTTTCGATCCGTTCCTGGTCGACCACGTAGGTGAAGAAGGCCATGCACATCTCATCCGTGGTCTGCTCTCCCCGGCGCACCCGCTGCGGAGGGGTGTTGGGGTTGGACGGATTCTCGGCGGAATTGTCGAAGGCCGCGTTCATCTGGATCACGGTTCCCTTGGGAAGCTTCAAGGGAGTCTTGTAGACGTAGGGGATCTGCCAGTTGAAGTCCCAGTCGCTGATGCGGATCATCGGGGCCTTGCTCCCATCGGGGAGGGTGGCGCGTACATCCATGCTTTTGCCCAACAGGTGCATGTGGGGCATGACCTCGAAGATCGTGATGTCGGAGGGCAGTGTCATGGTGGCAACCGCCTTGTAGTTCCCGTCTCCGGGTGGGATATCGAGCTTGTTGTCGGCCACGCTTCGGACCCTGGCCCGATGGGTGATCTTCTCCTCTGCCAGATAGATGCCAAATTGGGTGAGATCGTCCTCGGGTTTGCCGCTCCGGTGATAGTGCACCTGCAGGATGAGGTCGGACCCGGCGGGAATCAGTTTGCCGACTCCTTCCGGAAGTTTCCTGGGCACCATTCCAGGCACCCAGGCATCGAGCCAGTCGGCTCCGCGGACACCCGGGCCTCCAAAGGAAATGTAGCCGGGTTCGGGAGTGGCCGCATCCCGCTTGCGTCCTTCCTGTCGTGGATCGACATAGGCAATCACATGATGCACCACGGTGCGGTTGCCGGGCTTCACCTCGACGGCCTTGACGTAGACGTCCTCGGTGAAGCCGGTCGGGATCACGAAGCATCGGTATTCGTCCCGGCCTTCAGGCCCGAGCGTATAGGTCTCTGAAGGGGCGAACAGACGGTCGGGCTTGCCGAGAATCCAGTCCTTGGGGAAGTCGGGCAGGGATGGGGTTTTCGACGGGTCGCCTTCCGGCATGCCTGCATCCACCCACGAGCGGATCAGGGCGATTTCCTTGTCGGACAGACGTCTTTCGTCGTGGAAGTCTCCAAATCCCGGGTCTGCCTTCCACGGAGGCATGAAGCGCTTCTCCACCACCCTCGCGACCGTGCGGCCACGTTTCTTCACATCCTTGTAATTCATCAGGGTGAAGGGAGCCACCTGGTCAGGGCGATGGCATTCGGTACAGTGATTGAAAACGATGGGTGCGATGTCCTCCGAGAAGGTGGGCTGTGATTCAGAAGCTACGGCACTTGCCGAAAAAAGTCCCATCGACAGGGATACAAGCAGTTTGAATCCAGTGCTCTTGGTGATCATCAGGTTAGGTGACGCGTCGTGGCGGGGATCGGTTACCTGGAGACGGCATTCAGTGCGGCCTGGTAGACATCGGTGATTCCAACGCCTTTCTCAGAGGCGAGGGCGGCACAGTCATCGTGTTCCGGTGCTGACTTGACGACCTTGCCCTCAAGCATGGCCTGCTTGACACGCACCTTCCCAAAGGTCGTTTCGATCTCCACGGAACGACGCTTGAGCTTCCGGCGCTCGCAACGGTGCCGTCGCAGGCCGAAGGCGCTCGATTCCCGCAGGATCTTCTCCGAAAGGACATCGGAAAGGCCGTCTTCGCAAAGCACGGTCAGGAGGATTCCCTGTCGCTGCTTCTTCATCAGGACGGGGGTCTGGAAGACATCCAGGGCACCGGCTCCCATCAGCCCATCGGCAAGGTGGCCGACGTGTTCCGGCAGGCTGTCGTCGAGATTGACCTCAATGACCGTCACGAAATCGGTTTCCCAGTCGATTGTTGCAGAGGCTGACGTCTCGCCGAGGCATGCCCGCAGGACGTTGGGGCGGGTCTTGTTGTCGCGGGTTCCCAGTCCGTAGCCGATCCGGGAGGCAGCCATGCCGCTCATGGGCCCGAAACTTTCGGCGAACTCGGCCAGAATGGCGGCACCGGTCGGAGTGACCAGCTCGCTGGGTTCCTCGCATTGGGAGATGGGAATGCCTCGTTGGCCGAGGATCTCAAGAGTGGCAGCGGTGGGAATGGGAAAACGTCCGTGGGCACAGAGAACGAAACCATGGCCTTCGACCACATTGCCGGACTGCACCCTTGGCTTGCCCAGGATCTCGAGGCAGATGCAGGCACCGACGATGTCCACGATGGAGTCGACTGCTCCGACCTCATGAAAATGGACTTTCTCAGGTGGTAGTCCGTGGACCTTGCCCTCGGCGATGGCAACCCTTTCAAAGACGCCGATGGATCGCTCCTTCACCCAGTCTGAAAGGGCACTTGCATCAATCATCTTTCGGATGTCCGTAAAGTTCCTGCCATGCACATGGTCATGCTCATGACTGTGCCCATGCTCATGACTGTGCCCATGACTGTGCCCATGATCTTCGAGATGGACGTCGAATTTGACTCCTTCAATGGCGGCCTTGGATTTGCGCCCAGCGTGCAGGTGGTAGCCGTCGAGATTCAGCTTCGACAATTCCTGGGTCAGGTCATCAAAGGGAACGCCCAGATCGAGCATGGCGCCGATGAACATGTCGCCGCTGATGCCGCTGAAGATGTCGAGGTAGAGGGTCTTCATGGAGTTGAAATGGGATGAACGAGCTGGTTGATCTGGCTGGCGGCATAGGCAGCGCCAAATCCGTTGTCGATATTGACGACCGTCACGCCGCTTCCACAGCTGTTCAGCATGCCCAGAAGCGCGGCGATGCCGTTGAGATTGGCTCCGTAACCGATGCTGGTGGGCACTGCAATGACAGGGCGCGAGGTCAGGCCTGCGATGACGGAGGGCAGGGCACCTTCCATACCGGCGACGGCAATGATGACCGTGGCTTCCTGCAGGGTCCGGGTGTGGGAGAGGATGCGGTGGATGCCGGCCACACCGACATCCGCCAGCAGTCGGGTCTCGTTGCCCATGATCTCGGCCGTGATCCTGGCTTCCTCCGCCACGGGAAGATCACTGGTGCCGGCGCAGGCGATGAGGACGAGCCCCTTTCGTTTGGGCAACGGGGTGGATTCGATCGAGATGCAGCGCGCGACTTCGTGGTGTCTGGCCTTGCTGAAGTCCGCTGAAACTGCGGTGAACTGGTCCTTGGAGGCTCGCGTGATCAGGATCTGTCCAGAACGTTCGGCCAGGGATCTCGTGATGCCAGCGACCTGTTCTGGAGTCTTTCCCTCGCCAAAAATCACCTCCGGAAATCCCGAACGGATCTCACGGTGGTGGTCGACCATCGCAAAGCCGAGGTCCTCAAAAGGAGATGACTTGAGCCTGGCCAGAACCTCGTCGTTGCCGATCTTGCCGGCCTTGAGGTCCTCAAGCAGTTGTTGAATCTGGGGTTCCGTCACGAACCGTCATGCTATGCCGACGGGCCGCGGAGGTCACGCCCTCTGATGCCCTTATCCGTGGATGAGGGAGAGCAGGCGGGAGGTGAGCTCGGAGATGGGGACGCGCTCCTGCTTCATGGAGTCCCGGTCACGCAGGGTGACGGTATCCTTGAGCTCGGGCTTGTCCTCGCTTTCGCCCATGGTGTCGAAATCGATGGTGATGCCGAAAGGTGTGCCGATTTCATCCTGGCGTCGGTAGCGGCGACCGATGGCTCCCGTCTCATCGTAAAAGACCGTCATATGCGGGCTGAGCATGGCCTTTACTTCCTTGGCCTTGGCGACCAATTCGGGGTTGTTCTTCACGAGCGGAAAGACGCCGACCTTGTAGGGGGCGACCTTGGGGTTGAAGCGCATCACTGTCCTCACCTCGGACTTGCCCTTTTCATCGGTGACGGTCTCCTCGTCGTAGGCGTTGCAAAGCAGGGCGAGGGCAAGGCGATCCACACCGGCACTGGGCTCGATCACATGGGGGACGTAGTTGCCCTTGAGAAAGGCCTCACGGTCCTTCATGGCCTCACGTTCGGCTTGTTCCTCGGTCAGTTCCGTGTTGGAGAGATAGACGAAGCGTGCCTTCTGGTAACGGTCGGCCAGCTCATTCTTCCTGTCGTCATCCATTTCCTTGAGAGCGGCGCGGAAGTCGTCGTCGAGGACAGTCTGCGGCTTGCCTGAGACGCGCTGATGTTGGGACAGGTCGAAATCACTGCGGGCCGCGATCCCCTCGAGTTCCTGGCAACCGAAGGGGAAGTCGAACTCTATGTCGACCGTGGCGCGGGCGTAATGGGCCAGTTCGTCGTCCTCCTGCCAGCGGATATGCAGATTCTCTCCGGGAAGTCCGATGGATTGGTACCAGGCAATGCGGCTGGCGAACCAGAACTTGTGCCATGCCTGCCAACCCCAGTTGGGCTGGGGCACGGAATCCGCGGTGACATCGTCTGCAGGGGCGACGTTTCCATGGATGGCCTCCACGACCTCGTCCGGCTGGATGAAGAACTCCAGTTCCATCTGTTCGAACTCACGCGAGCGGAAGGTGTAGTTGCGCGGGTTGATCTCGTTCCGGAAGGCCTTGCCGA
>CAZKNW010000264.1:0-5915 GCA_964554035.1 uncultured Verrucomicrobiota bacterium | reverse complement strand
GAGGACCACCATATCTACATGGACAATCTCGTTGTTTCCCGGAAATACATCGGCCCGATGAAGGAAGTAGGAAAATGAGTTATCTGGTCACGGGAGCAACAGGAGGGATCGGTCAACCGGTTGTCCGGACATTGATTGGTAGAGGCTTTCGGGTTGTTGCGGTCGCTCGGTCGGAAGAGAAGTTGAAGCATCTTGGGGATCGCTACCCGGGGCAGGTAGTTGAGGTGGTAGCCGATCTGTCCGATCAAGCAGGTATCGACAAGGTGGCTGAGGCGGTTTCGCAAGAAGGTGATCTGGATGGCTTCATCAATGCGGCTGGCTCCCTGGTTCAACTGGAGCCGTTCCTTTCCATCAATCCAGGGGAGCTCTTGAATCATTTTTCTGTTCATACGGCCGCACCCATGGCGCTGATTCAGGCTCTCGTTCCAAAGGTGCGGATCGGCAGGATATTGTTTGTCGATAGCTATGCCGCATCGCAGCCGCGTGAAGGATGGGCCGCCTATTCCATTCTGAAGGCCGCCACCCAGATGACTGCGAGGTGTGCGCAGAGCGAACTCGGATCAACACTTGTCTTTCGAGTTCTGCCGGGCGCCGTGGATTCGCCTTTGATCGCTCTTGCCGAATCTTCGGATTCACCGTCAGGCGATCTTTACAGAAAAATGCGGATGGAGGGGAAAGTCGCTGATCCTGAACTGATCGCCAGTTTCATGGTGAAGCTGATGGTGGATGCACCCGACGAACTCCTCGGGTCTGTTGATGCCTGGGATTTCAACAACGCCGAACATCGAGTTCATGTTGGTAAGCTCGAGGAAGGCTCTGAGTGAACGTCCTCTTTGTCTGCTCGAAGAACCAGTGGCGAAGTCCGACCGCTGAGAAGATCTACCGTGACCGTCCGGGCATCCAAGTGCGATCAGGTGGTACCAGTTCCAAGGCAAGGCATCAGGTGAACCAGTCGGATATCCAATGGGCTGATCTCATCCTGGTGATGGAGAAGAAACACAAGCAGCGGCTGGCGGCAGACCATCCCAAGGCCATGCGCTACAAGGAGGTCCATGTCCTCGAGATCGAGGATCTTTATCAGTTCATGGACCCTGAATTGATCGAGGAGCTGCAGGCAGCGGTGGATCCGATTCTTGGATCTGGTTCCTGAAATTCTTCATTCCGGCCGGAAGTTTTCTTCAGAAACTTTGTAACCGGGGGCTCTGGATGGGCAAGGAAGGGGTGATTATGAAGAAGTCGTATCTTTTCACCCTTGGTTTGCTGTTTGGGACTTTGGCCGCCTTTGGGCAGGGTTTCCCCAATGTGCCCCAGACGCCGGGCACGCTTTTGACCCCGCTTTTGGAGCATATGCAGGGTCGGACGGCCATCATTGAGTGGCACAATGGCTGGATCTACACCTCGCCTGAATCTCCGGACAGCCTGCCGGGATCGGACATTCTGGCACGACGCTGGGATTTGTCGGACCTTTCCAATGTGCATGTGGAGGAGATTCTGGGTGTGTCACCGGGTGCGGTGGCGGCCCATGGATCGATCAAGTTTGGCGATGCACTGCAGCTGGGAGGCAACGGAAGCTACGGGGAATCCTGGATGTTCCGTGCGGTTTCTCCGGGTGTGAATGAACGGGTTCCTGTGTTGGAGGCTCCCAACGGAATTGGGGTTCGCGGCAGTGTTTATTTCCCGTGGTTGATTGATCCCACCTTCTGGAGCTACAGCCCGGTGGAGGGCAATGTGCGCTTGTCGTTTCGCGGCGAGGAACTGGCGAATTGGGATCTGCTCGGCGACACCGGAGTGATTGGTCATCCCTTCCTGATCGGCAACCTCCTGATCTTCGCCTCCGATCAGACGAGAACGGGTGTGGCGACCTATGACATCAGTGATCCAACCAATCCTGTGCTGCTGGATGTCCTGAAGACGGGTGGACCGGGTGGTTACTGGCCTGAGCTTTGGGGTGGGAACGGACATCTTTACGTAGTCTTTCCCTATCGTCGTGCCGGGCATGGCATGCGTGTGGTGGATGTCACGGATCCAACCGACATGCGGTTTCTTGCGGATGTGGAACTTCCCGGCGCGGAGCCGATGTATATCCAGTTCCAGGATGAGTATGCCTTCCTTGGGAGTCACAAGGTGGACATGCGGACCTTTGAATCCGTCCTGAGTCTCGACACCCAGACCACGGGCGTCGACACCAGCCAGTATCTTCTTCCGCTGGGCAATCTCCTGGTGACCGGTGGCGCAGCGCCCAATCAGGGCATGGCGGTCTGGGCCCATCAGGCCGAGCCGGATCTGCGTGGTCCTTCGGTTGGTTATCACATCCCAAGGGCAGGGCAGGCGAATTATCCTTTGGGTGCGCCCATCACCTTGTTGATTCATGAAACCCTGGAATCACCCACCATCACCGTCGGAGAAAACCTGATTGTGCGTCCGCTGGGGGGAGAGGCTGTGACGGGGACGGTGGTTCTCGCCTTTGATGACATCTTGACCTTTCAACCGGATGTTCCCTTGTTGCCGGACACGACTTATGAAGTGGTGATTCCTGAAGGAGGGATCACCGATGCCGTTGGTAACGGCATCGAGGGCTATTCCTTTACCTTCTCCACGGGTGGAGTGGTTGGTGGAAACACACCTCCCTCGGTGGATTCCTTTACGGCGGCTCCCTATCCCGTCGAACCGGGCGGACTGGTTTCCTTCGAAGCTGCCGTCAGTGATGTCGATCTGGAGGCATTGGAGGTGCGATTTGATTTCGGCGACGGAAGTCCAAGGACGGAGTGGGGAACGGATCTGACGACCACCTACACTTACACTGAGGAAGGTCACTATCAGGCCAAGGCGCAGGTGAGGGATGCCAGCGGAGTGATCGCCACCCGGACCTTCTCGGTAAAGGTGGTGAATCCTTTGCCTGCAGGTGGCCGACCTGCGAACAGTTCCCAGGTGGTCGTGGATGAAATGAACCGTCGAATCTGGGCGGTCAATCCCGACAACAACACCGTTCGCTGGTTGGATGCCGATACGCTGGACGGTGGTTTGGAGATCCCAGTGTCGGCCGATCCACGCAGTGTGGCGGTGGATGACGGAGGAAACGCGTGGGTGGTCAGTTACGATACGGATTTGGTTTCTGTCCTCAACACGACGGGCGTAACCGGGACGATCCCGTTGGACTATGGAAGCGGTCCGATCGGGATCGTCCTTTCTCCCGATGGCGCCTTTGCCTACGTGTCCTGCCAGAATTCCGGAGAGGTGCTGCAGATCGATGTGGCGACGCAGGCGGTGGTGGGAAGTGTGGCTGTTGGCCTCACACCCCGGGCGCTTGCCATCAATGCCGACGGCAGCCGGGTCTATGTGACGCGGTTCCTGTCGGGGCTTTACCAGGGAAACATCTGGGAGGTGGATACCTCGACGATGACGGTGAGTCGCACGCTGTTGATCCACAAGTTTGGTGGACGTCCGCATCGGGACAGCACGGCGGAAGGAAAGGGTGTTGCCAACACCTTGACAGGACTGGCGCTCTCTCCAGACGGCACGCAGTTGATCGTCACCGGCAACAAGATGAACGTGGATCGGGGCACCTTGAATGATGAGGACCTCGACAGCGACAACACGGTCCGGAACATCATTGCCATCTTCGATGTGGCCTCAGGTCAGATGACCGATGCCCTCGACATCGACAACAGTGATTCCGCCAGTGCAGTCGCCTTTTCTACGCTCGGTGACTACTTCTTCGTCGCCTTGCAGGGAAATAATCAAGTGGCGGTCTTTGATCGACTGATCGTCAATCGCGACGTCGGGCTGGGTGGTCTGGTGACACGTCACTCCGTGGGGCTGGCTCCGCAGGGTGTCGCCTTCGATCTTGCAACAGGCAGGGCATGGGTGAAGAACCTGATGAGTCGCAGCGTGACGGCGCTTGAGATGAGCGACCTTCTTCAAACGGGAGCCCTGAGTATTGATTCCTCGATGGTGTCCACAGTTCAAACAGAAGTCATGTCGCCTGAGGTGCTGCTGGGCAAGCAGGTCTTCTACAATGCGGAGGATCCACGCATGAGCCCTGAGGGATACATCTCCTGCGCGACCTGTCATCTGGATGGCGGACACGACGGCCGGGTCTGGGACTTCACTGGACGAGGGGACGGGCTTCGAAACACCGTGACCCTTCGTGGCCGGTCTGGCTTGGGACATGGCAATGTCCACTGGTCGGCCAACTTCGATGAGATCCAGGACTTCGAGAATGACATCCGCAAGGCCTTTGGTGGTGAAGGCTTCCTGACCAACCTTCAGTTTGAGGAAACTCAAAATCCGATTGGCTCTGCCAAGACCGGGCTGAGTCCCGAGTTGGATGCGCTCGCTGCCTATCTGACCAGCCTAGGCGATGCCTCCATCCCACGCAGTCCGCATCGCGGGACGGATGGCAGCCTGACGGTGCAGTGCCTGTCGGGTGCCCAGGTGTTTGCCAATCTTCAATGTGCCTCCTGCCATTCCGGCTCTGAGATGACCGATGCCTCTGCCCACGATGTGGGAACGCTCAGGAGCACTTCGGGTGGAAGGTTGGGCGTGCCGATCCAGGGAATCGAGACGCCTACACTCCGCGGACTCTGGAACACCGCCCCCTACCTGCATGATGGTTCTGCTGAGACCTTGGAGGACGTCTTCGTTGCATCCGGTGGAAACACCTTTCAGGCGGAATCGGCCCAACTGACCGAGGGAGCCATTCTGAGGGACGACGAACAGTTCGGTGTCTACTTCAACTATGATCGAACCGTCCGTGGCCGTGCGTTGGTCGATCTGTTTCATCCGGGAAATGTCACCTTCACTGATGTCGATGGTGGCAGTGGTGGATTGGGTGCAGTTGAACTCCGTGTCGCCAGTGGCAGCAATGTTCAGCTTCTTGTCAGGGTGAATGGAGAGGAGCAGACCTTCTGGGTTCCAACGTCCGGAAATGTTCCCGGTTGGATGCCGATTGTTTGGCGGGTCTTTCGTCTCGAGGGCTTCAATCTCCTGCCCGGCCCGGTCAATACCGTGGAAGTGGAAACCGTGGCGGAATACAGTCCCATCGGCCTCGATGAAATCACGGTCATCACTCCGGACCACATGCAGGCAGCCCAGACCCACCGACAGGTGCTGGATCTCCCCACGGAAAATCGCGAGGCCCTGATGGACTACCTGTTGCAGCTGGATGGCTCACCCGTCGAGAACGGTCCGAGTGCTTCGCCCCGTCTGGTGATTCAGGTTCCGGACGAAGTGGCTTTGGAAGGATTCTCAGACCGGACGTTGCTGGAGTTCAAACTGACAGCCAATCGTCCTGTTGTGGGTCTGGATGCAGGTGACATTCAACTGGGTGGCAATGCTCTTCCAACCGGCTTCGAATTGATCGAACTGAATCCCGGCCGGACCTGGCAGATCAACGTGCAAGGCATGCAGTATGCGGGGTCGATCACCCTGGAGGTCGCGGATGAGGCCGCCATGGATCTCGATGGTCTGGCAACGGTCGGGACGGGTCTGACACAGATTCAGTGGCAGCCTTTCATGGATGATCTGGCTCCCCTGAGCGACGAGTTCGACGATGCCTCAAGCCTGACCCAGTGGCTGCGGCTCAACGATGTGGAAGGCTGGAATGCCGACCAGTTGGAGCAGTGGGATGTGGATGGTCAAAGTGAAGGCCACATGAGGATGACGCCTCATTCCTCGACCTGGTACATGAACAATCGTGGGCCTCTGGCATTCAAGGAAATCACGGGCGATTTTGTGATCACCACACGGGTTTCGGTGAGTCGACGGAACGATGAACCCGGTCGCCCATCCTCCGCCTGGTCGATTGGTGGCCTGATGATTCGCATGCGCAAGGAGACGGTGTCGGCCGGGCCGACTCCCGAGCAGCCTTCGAATGTTCGACTGAACTGGCCACCGGACATCTATTCCTCCGACTG
>CAZKNW010000263.1:0-5939 GCA_964554035.1 uncultured Verrucomicrobiota bacterium | reverse complement strand
CCTGGGTTGGTAAACCTGCCAGCAGAGCGGCCAATGGATCCTGAATGGCATCATTGATGGCCTGTCCGACATCGACCAGATTGCCCAGTGAATCGCCAACGACCGGTATCAAGTCGGACAACTGGTCAATGGAATCCAGCGCATCTCCGATCTGCTCCAGTTGATCCAATCCCGTTTGCAAGGCGGACTCAGCAGCTGGCAGAAGCGTATGGGCTTGAACCACTTCAAGGGTCAATGTGCCACCCACATCATCATAAACAGGCTCGAATGCGATATTGTCATCAATCGCGATGGAACTGCCCAGCCAATGGTCGAACGCTCCACTACGACCGCCACCCCAATTGAGGATCTCAAAGCTGTCTCCCAAAGTCGGGACGAAGGCATTGATCAATTGGATCTCCAGCGTGCCAGCGAGATTCACGTCGTTGGCGACCTGGATCTGATCGTGCCCGCTGGGGTCCACGCCGGCTCCATCAGTCCCTCCAATTTCAATAATCGTGGTTGCGTCCTCCGCCTGTGTAAAATCTGTAAAAGCCAGGATACCGGGTGAGTTACCCGGCTCAAGTGAACCCTGATTGATGACATGCGCATCAATGCTTCCCGATCCCCCGAGCACTTCGCCCTCCTGAATAATCTGTTCATCAACCGCTTCCGATGAGTCGAAAAGGCCAAACCCGTCGTAGGCATCATTTCCCCCTACCGCCAGTTCCATGGATGCAAACTCGACTTCCTCTGCAACCAGAACCGTTGGCTCACTGCCATTGCCCGCCACCATGACGGCGGCACCAAGGCCATCTGCGGAAAGCAGAAGCCGAGGCTCCAAAGGCTCAAGCATATGATCGCTCAGACGATTCATGAGTTAAATACTCACCTACCAAAATTCCAGGATATGGACAAGACCATTAAGCATTGAGAATGCCAATCCGGTTGTTTCGATTCTGTGAAACCAAGCAAGCGAATCGGCATAACCTTGGACAGACACTGCCTGTTGAACGGGACAGAATCAGGAGACAGTGCCCCATATGAGGACGTAGGGCGGGAGGGAGAATGAGGAGAACGAAAACAGACTTGAGAAGCCCCAAGAAGGAACTTGGCCGGGGCCGGTTAAGAAATTAGACACCGCGCCTACCACATGAAAAGGCCGACACCCCGGAAGGGATGTCGGCCTTTCACCTGTTCGAATCTTCTTTGAATGGGAACCTACTGGGAATCGACCCGCGTTATCACGTAGTGCCTTGGCTTGGGTTGAGCCGCAGTGCGGATCTTCTCAAGATATTCATCGTTGAGTTGCTTCAGCTTTCCAAGTTCGGCCTCAAACTGTTCCATGAACTTCGCGAAAGCGGCGGGATCCTTGATGTCGATCTCCCTCGATTGCTGTCCCTTGAGCTTGGAGTACTGGTTCCGGTAGGGACGCACTGCCTTCTCATTCCTCTCCTTGTTGAGCATCGCCACCTCCAGCGACTGCTGGTACTGCGGCGTCTTGCTGTTCGACTGAAGCTCCACCTTGGCACCAAGAGCGGCATGCGAATACTCACCGATGACCACTCCGTCGATCTTCATTTCGTATTTCCCAGGTTTGAGCCCACGAATGATCAGCTTTTCATTGCTCATCTTGTGGCCCGCCTTGGTGAGTTCATAGCCACGAGAGGCCTCCTCCGGAAGCACCCAGGGAAGTGAGCGCGCCAGAAAAGTGAACCGCAACATGTCCTCATTCCCCTCCACATGACTGATACCCCCCGTCTTTCCTGCACGAACAACCCATTTGTCCTTGGGCAGGGTGGCTGTGATGGTGCTGACACTCCTGTCGGAATTCATCTGCTCCAGGAACTCGAAGGCCATGATGGCCTGGCCGTTCGCATCAGGGTGGACGGCATCCGGAATGACCGTGAAGTCCGGCTCGGTCAGCCTGACCTGGGTTGAATGGGCATTCAGGGGAGCCATCAGGTCGACATAGCCCATCCCCCGATGGACGGCCTCATCACGAAGCCAGGTTCCGTAGAAGGCGAGGACGGCATTGTAGTAACGCGTGGCCTGTTTGATCTGCTCCTGGTCCTTCAACCAGCGAGGCGGCTTGGTGCGTGCAACCCGTGAATCATACATGGTCGGTCCCATGGCGATGACGGTGGAGCCCAGCCCATCGAGCTTGTCCATCAATGCGCTCATGTCGCGCTCGTAGGCATCAAAGATCTCCTGATCAAAGCGACGGTAGGATCCGTCGTTCATGCCCAGAAGAATGGTGGTGTACTTCGGCTTGAAATCGGCTACGTCTGACTCGAAACGCCTCAGGGCATGGGTCGCCCTGTCTCCACTGACACCGGCATTATGAAACCGGACATCCAGGTCAGGGTATCGGGTGAAGTAGTAGTCCTCGATGTATTGGGTGTAGAGGCACTGGTGGGTGATGCTGTCACCCAGAAACACAACCGTGTCACCGTCTTTCAGATCAAGCTTGGTAACCGGGGTCCTGGGCTGGGCGACCAGAAGTGCTGGCAGGACCAGCAGTCCTGCAAGCAGGGATAGGGATGTTCTTCTTTTCATTTAGGGGAGGCCAAAGATCCTCATGCCACGGACTCCCCAAGGTCAAGCCCGAGGCGGGCCAACACGACCTGACACCTAACCCATCAGTGATTCCTTCAGGGCCTCCATTTCCTGCTCGAAGGACTCCCGGGAATGCACCGTTTCAGCGACTTCGGCCCGGATCAGCTCTCCCCAGCGACGACGCAACCTGAACGCGGTGCTCCGCAGGGTGGATTCCTTCATTCCAAGTCTATTGGCCATTTCAGCATAGCTTTCCTCACCCGGGGATTCCCTTTCCGGGAACAACTCGCAGCAGATGGGATACTTCGCCGTTGATTCACATTCGGATAGCAAGCGTGCCCGCGCCCTTCTCAAGAGCTCGTGAGTCCAGTCCCGATCATAGTCCTTGTCAGGGAAGCCCTCGGTGGGGGAAGACTTGAGGAAGGAATCCTCCGCGTCCTCCAAATCGAGGGGAAGATGGACCGCATCACCTCCCCGCCTCGCGGCGCACCTCTTGTTCCTCTCATCCGCCATGTGGTATTTCATCGCAGCCAGCATGAAACTCCGGAAGCGCCCCCTGCCCCGATCAACCGAGGCAAGGCCATTCCCTTCGATCAATGAGGCGAAGAAACCCTGAACGAGATCTTCCGCATCCTCGGGCGAACGGCCACTCCTACGGGCGAAGGCATAGAGCGGTCTCCAGGCATTCATGCATAACTGTTCCAGCGCGGCTGCAGCCCTCGAACCATCTCCTCCCCCGGCAGCCAATACCAGGCTCCAGCGTGTTGTTTGGAAATCATCGGCCATCTTGAACGGAAGGCTACGGCATCATGGAAACATGGCCGCGGCGCGCGGCCCTTGTTGCTGAGCAACTTCACCGAGAATCCCCGAAACCTCCTCCATGTTCCAGACTTGAACCACACCGGAAGCGCATGAAGCCGCCAGGCGGGTGCCATCCAGCGAGACGGAGACCTGCGTCAGGGGCTCCTCTCCCGGTGCTTCCAGTCGACCCATGACAATCCCCGTGTCCAGATCCACGAGCGCAACCAGATGATTTGCCTCCACCACCGCCAACGAAGACGGACCGATAAAGGCACATCCTCCATTGGGAAAGCGATTGGGCCTCAGCGGTTCAAGCAGGACCTCCGACCAGTCTTCCGTCCTCCACAGGAGGACCGACTCGCCATGGGCACACACCCACTTGCCGTCAGGGCTCCCTTCCAGAAGCCTACGGGAGGGAATTTTCAACTCCCGGATCAGACTTCCATCGGACGTGGAGAAGAGCCCAGCAACACCTTCATAGGATGCGCACACCAAGAGTAGGCTCCCATCCGGTGACAGCACGGCATCGCCCGGCTGATCAAATGGAACCCGCTTCACCAACCTCCCGGTTCGAGGCTCCAGGACAACGACCTCCTGCTTCCGGTCGACGGCCACCGCCCATCCACGACCTGAAGCACCCTTGAGGCCAAACCAACGGCTGGAAGCTCCCACAAGTAGCGTTGCAGTATTCGAAGCCTGCCAGCGTCGAATTCCCTCAATGTCCGACAACAGAAGAGACGTGCCATCCTCCAGCCACCGAAGGCCGAGTACGCTGGTGGCAGGGATCTGATACTCGACGGTTCCACGGGCCAGATCCATGACCTGAACACCATCCCGGTTTGCAAGGGCAAGCCTTCCGCCTTCGGGATCCAGGGCTGCCACCTGCCCGATTCCAGGAGGTGTATCCGGATGGACAGTTCTGACCAGCTCGGAGTATCCAGGCTGCAGGTGCTTGAAAACCCCATCGTGCAACACGAGCCCCACTTTGCCCTCGAGGTCAAAATGCGGCCTCGTCGATTCCACCCTCAAGGTGAATGCGGGCTTTCCTGAGGACGCATTCCAAAGCGAGAACGTCGCATCCATCCCGGTCGAAAGCAGCCTTTGCCCGTCCGCAGAAAAGTCCATCCAGGTGACCGACTGTGCATGTCCCTTGAACCGTCTTGGCTCGGATGATGCGGAATCAATCTTCCAGACAAGGATCCGTCCATCCTCCATGCCCGCGCCAACGAAACGTCCTGGCTCGGCCAGGGCAACCGAGGTGAAGCCCGCGCTCCCGGAGTCGCTGAAGGTTTCCAGCAAGCTTCCCGAAGGCCACTCCAGCAGATCCACGCGCGGATGGTCTTCATGTGCGACAACAACCCTCTTCTCATCAGCAGACAGTGCGATGGCGCCGATGCTCAGGCGGTCCTCGTTCCGGTTGGGCAATGGAACCCTGAGGCGCGCCTCTTCCATCGAATCAAAGTGCTCCACCACGAGCTCACCGGCCCGGGAATCCCCCCACACCAACCCTCGGTCCCCGGCGAGAAAGACGAAACTTCCCATCGAGAAGGGTGTCCCCGCTGGCCAAAGGTGAATCTGCCTGACCTGCCTTGTCTGCACCCCTTCACCCACGTCCCAGATACCCAGCTCCTCGCCATGCCTGAGGGCCACATACCTACCCGAAGGACTCAGGCCGAGCACCATGGAAACCTTCTTCCCCCCAGTATCAAATCGTCGAATCAACCGCCCATCGTTACCCAGCAAGGTGATCAGGTTGGGATAGTCTCCACGTATCCAGAAGGAATGATCTGCTGCGGATGCGGCCATCGTGTAGTCGTCGGAACGGGCATGTTCGCCTCCAAGCGGAAGCAGTTCCAGTTCATCGAGTGCCTTGGCGGAAAGGACCGCATCGCGCGCTTCGGCACGCAATTCAGGCGACAACACAGGCTCACCCAGAACCAGCCCTAGAAGGGACATGGCCTCTCTCCGGCTGTCCGCCCCGCCGATACGGATTCTTGACCTCGCCTCACCAAGACGGGCATTCGCTAAAGCCAGTCTCGTCCTCGCCTGCTCGTGTCCGAGGGTTTCATTATGTTCCCTCTCCATCCTCGCCTGGCTGAAGAAACTGAAAATGATGGTTGTGATCAGAAGGAACATCAACAGCACCGCCGTAGCCACCCACGGATGACGGCGCGCCATTCGAATCAGGGTTCCGATGGTTCCAATGGGCCGAGCCTCAACAGGTCTGCCATCCAGGAATCGTTCAAGATCCCCGGCCAGCTCACCAGGTGTCGTGTAGCGCGACTGGGGATTCTTCTCGAGGCATTTGAGGCAGATCGTCTGAAGGTCGACATGAATGTCGGGGTTCAGACGTCTTGGCGGTAAGGGCTGCTCACGCTCCACCTGGGCCATCACCCCCAAAAGACTATCCCCCTGAAAAGGGGGTCGTCCGACAAGGGCATGATAGAGGGTTGCCCCCAGACCGTAGACATCCGTTGCGGCTGAAACAGCTTCGCCTCGTGTTTGCTCTGGAGCCATATAGGCCGGACTTCCAGCCACACGTCCCGAAAGGGAAGGATCCGCCTCTCCACCATTCAATGGAACAAGCTTCGCCAGTCCAA
>CAZKNW010000262.1:0-6024 GCA_964554035.1 uncultured Verrucomicrobiota bacterium | reverse complement strand
CGAAAGCCCGTGTCGGGCACGGGATTCCGTCGTGCTTTGCACGAAAGGATCGGTCGGATCGGGCAGATCTATCCAATCCGTCTGATCTTAGCGAGAGGCCTACCGCATCAGGTCGTCGGCGGCCTTGAGGTATTGCTCCCAGTCGTAGTCGGTAACGTCGTGCTTGCCGGTGCGCATGTGGTAACGGATGACATCACCCACGGGGGAGTTCACGTCGGGTTGCTCCTCAACACCCACACCACCCTTGCCATAGAGCGCATAGACAGGTCCGGCGTGTTTCGCTGAAAGGAACTCTCCCTTGGGGTCGGCCCACTGATCCTGACGGGCACTGGCCACATAAACCGGCCTTGGGGCAATCAGGGAAATCAGCATGTGCTGGTCCACGGGAAGGGCTGCCTCGTTGTCGTTGTATTTCTTGAAGTTGCCACAGAACCAATGGGGAAAGCTGGTATTGATCCGCTTCACGGTTTCACCGAAGGCACGACGACTGAGGGCCGCACCACCACATCCGGAATCGTTGGAGATGATCAGGGCAAAGCGCTCATCCTCAGCGCCTGTCCACAAGGATGTCTTTCCAAGGCGGGAGTGCCCGAACATGGCCACGCGCTTGGCATCGATGGCACGATCCTTCTCAAAGTAGTCCATGACCCGGCTGCAGCCCCAGGCCCAAGCGGCAATGGATCCCCAGGCGTCGGCAGGCCGGTCATCGCCCCGCCTGCGGTCGAACACCCCGTGCACACCATTTTCAAAGCCATCATGAAAATCAGGGTCTATGTCGCCGTAGTAGATCGTGGCCAATGCATAGCCACGCTCAATGATCATCTCCACCGGCCAGCGACTGGAACTCACTCCCCTGGAGGCCTCCGTCGCCTGGTTGTCCTTGGTTCCCTTGTCCTTGCTGTTCCGCATCCATCGATCCGACAACACGATCCCCGGGTCATCCTGGATCGTGTGGTTGCCGTAGAAGTTGATCCCCAGGAATGCGGGCAGAGGTCCCTTCCCCTTGGCCGGCATGTAGATCAGGACGTCAATGGCGGGACGATCCAGATCACGGTCCAGATAGAGGCGGACCTGCTTGCGGATGGCCTTTCCGTTCAGGGCAGGCTCCTCGGAAAGCACCTCGGAACGCACGTAGCTGCCGGTGCGGGGCTGCTTCCCGTAAACCTCGGAGCGAAACAGGTTGAGGATCTCTGTCCTGCGCTTCCGCCACTGGGCCTTCGACTTCACCCGCGTTCCATCCTTCATGACCAGCGGATCCGGAAGGGTGTATTGGGGAACGAGGGATTCGTCGTAGTTATAACCTTTGGGTTGAGCCATGAGGGAAAGACCTGAAAGGGTGAGAGCGAAGACAAGGATGCCTTTCAACTGAAGGGGTGCCATGGGATAAAGATAGCGAAGTCCTCCCCTCGCAAGGAAGTTCCAATTCTCCGAAAAGCCCAAATGGGCTTGATGCCTGTGGTAAGGCAATCACTCCGTGAGCGCCCGAGCCAGGCCCATCCGCATGCCGTCACTTTCGAAACGCCGTCCGCTGCAAAAGCCCGCGCGGAGCGACGGGCCCCACCGGTTGACACAGGCTTCCCTTTCGATCCTCCTGCCTTACGGCAAGAGCACCTCTGCGATCTGCACCGCGTTGAGGGCAGCCCCCTTGAGGAGCTGGTCGCCCACCACCCAGAAGGAGAGGCCGTTGTCGAGGGCACAGTCCTTGCGGATGCGTCCCACCGCGCAGTTGTCCTTCTCGGCGATGTCGAGGGGAAGCGGGTAGATCTTGTTGGCCACGTCGTCCATCAGGTCGAGCCCTGGTGCCTTGGCCAGCACCTCCCTTGCCTGTTCGACCGAGATTTCCTTCTCGAACTCCGCACTGACGGAAACCGAGTGGGCACGGAAGACCGGGACGCGTACACAGGTGCAGCTCACACGGAGCCCTGGGAGCGCCATGATCTTGCGTCCCTCATTCTCCATCTTCATCTCCTCCTTGGTGTAACCGGAGTCGAGGAAGACATCGACCTGCGGAAGGACGTTGTTGGCAATCTGGTAGGGATAGACCTCATGGGTCACTTCCTCACCACGCGCGATCTGGCCAATCTGGTTCTTGAGTTCCTCAAGCGCCTGGGCACCGCTGCCGGAGACCGCCTGGTATGTGGAGGCCCAAAGGCGCTTCACACCGAATGCCTGATGGAGCGGATAAAGCGCCATGAGCGTGATGGCGGTTGTGCAGTTCGGATTGGCGATGATGCCCTTGTGGGCCTTGGCGGCCTCGGCATTGATCTCGGGAACGACCAGCGGCACGTCCTCGTCCATGCGAAAGGCACTGGAGTTGTCGACGACCACGGCACCTGCCTCGACTGCCGCCGGGGCAAATTCCTTGGAAATACCACCGCCTGCGCTGAAGAGGGCAATGTCGATTCCCTCGAACGAATCCTTGGCAAGCTCGGTCAGGGTGTACTCCTTGCCGGAGAAGGTCAGTTTCTTCCCTGCGGAACGGGCCGAGGAGAGCAGACGCAACTCACCGACCGGAAACTGCCTGCGCTCCAGCACACGGAGCATCTCAACACCCACGGCACCAGAGGCACCCACGATGGCAATGTTCGGATTCGACTTCATAAAAAGGGCGCGGACTATAGGGGACTCGCCGGAACTGTCAATTGACGCTGAGGCCCCCGCAACGCGGTCGCAGATCAGGATTCCCCGGGCTGTTCCCCATCGACCGGACCCTGAAAGCCGGCCTTCTGCTGATCTGAGGGATCATCGGGCAGGGCTTCCTGAAGCCGGGCCTGTTGCCTTTACCGAGGCGAAACGGCCCTCCCCTTGACAAAAGGATTCCCCGGAGAACCTTAGGCAGCTCATGAGATTCCTTGTCACTGCTTGGTTGTTGGTCGTTTCCTTCTGCGCCGGTGCTACTGACTGGCCGCAGTGGCGGGGCCCCAGCCGCGATGGTCTTCTGCCATCGACCTCTTGGCCATCCAGCCTTTCCGGAGAAAACCTGACACAGAGCTGGTCCATCCCGCTGGAACCCAGCTACTCGGGTCCCATCGTCGTGGGCGACCGGGTTTTCACCACCCAGACCAGCAATGAGGAATGGGAGGTCGTTACGGCCCACGACAGAAAGACCGGAAAGCAGCTCTGGGAGGCGCGTTGGGAAGGAGCCATGAAAGTGCCATTCTTCGCCAAGGCCAATGGAAGCTGGATCCGTTCGACCCCTGCCTACAGTGACGGCCGCCTCTATGTGGCGGGCATGCGCGATGTCCTTGTATGCCTAGACACGGACAAGGGAGAGATCCTCTGGAAACGCAATTTTATCGCGGAGCTGGAAACTCCCCTGCCCAGTTTTGGCTTCGTCTGTTCTCCGCTCGTGCACGGAGACAAGGTGATCGTCCAGGCCGGCGGCGGTGTCCTTGCACTCAACAAGGAGACGGGAAAGACGGTGTGGCATTCGGCCAAGGATGGCGGAGGCATGTTCGGGAGTGCCTTCTCATCCCCGGTCGTCGCCACCCTTGGCGGAAAAAAGCAACTGGTCGTCCAGTCCCGGACCGACCTGATGGGGCTCAGCATCGAGGATGGAACCCAGCTCTGGACCCAGCCGGTCAAGGCCTTCCGGGGCATGAACATCCTGACTCCCTCCATCCACAAGGATCTCGTGATCACCTCGGCCTATGGAGGGCGCACCCATGCCTTCCGGATCGGAATGAAGGACGAGAAATTCACCATCGAGGAGGCATGGAACTTCAAGGCGCAGGGTTACATGTCCTCCCCCATCCTGACCGACACCCACCTTTTTCTTCACCTCAGGAACCAACGTGTCGCCTGCATCGAACTGGCGACCGGCAAGGAGGCATGGACCTCCACGGAACGCTTCGGAAAATACTGGAGCATGATCTCCAACGGAGACGTCATCCTGGCGCTTGACCAGACCGGAATCCTTTACCTCATGGACGTGGACACCTCAGGCCTTAAGATCCTGGACAAGCGGAAGATCAGCGACGGCGAAACCTGGGCGCATGTGGCGATGGGAGGAAACGAGATCTTTGTCAGGAGCCTGAACGAGCTGTCCGCCTTCCAATGGCAACCACCTGCCTTCAGCGCGACGTCACGGTAAAAGAGTGGTAGACCCGTTTCTGCGTTCCCCAGGTCACCTTGCCCTTGATGTCCGTGGTCTTGCCCTTGACCAGCACCCGGATAACGAACTCGGTTGGATCGACTCCGCCGTTGTTCCGGTAGTGGTTCACCATCACACGATAGGTGCCTGAAGGGGCTCCACGCTCGGGCCAGTAGACATTCTCCACCGGCTGCCGGGTAAGCGGGAGTGAGGCATTGCGATCGATGTCGAGAATGCCACCCGACCTCGAACGTCGGTGCAGATAAAAGATCTCCTCTCCCCTCGGGTCGAGGACATGGAGATCGAGGTCATTCTCATTGTTCCACATCAGGGAGACACGCACATCGCCCGAACGGGCTCCCGCTGCCGCCAGACGCTGTTCGAAGCTGTCACTCAGCGCCAGCATGTTGGTCATGCCCGGGAGCGAATCCAGGGTCATGCTGGAATAGTCTCGATTGTCGGGGCTGCGCCCCTGCCCGGCCGAAGGCTGCTCAAGTGGATTCCCGGCCATGGCCGAGGTTGGCTGACGGTTCATGGAGCCGGGGGTGTTGCCGGAATCCTGCTGCTGCATCTCCGGACCTCCGGCACCACCCTGTGTGGGTCGTCCATCCGGGGTTGAACCATCCATCTTCTGGAGGAAGCCCAGCGGATTGTCCTCGATCTGCACGATCTCGCTGTCCGGGTTGTTCCGGTTGGCCGGACCTTCCAGTTCCTCACCAAGGAGAGCGGCACGAAGTTCACCCCACATGCCTTCCTGCTGGTCGTCCTCCAGCTTGATGAAGAGGAACAGAAGGATCAGGAGGACCACCCCGGTGATCGTGACGTCCTGCCATACCTTCCGGGAATCATGGACGCTGTCGTCGGTTGCGAAGGGATCATACTTCCGCCGTGCATCAACCTCCGCACCACAGGAGGGACACTCGAGGAAGTCGCCCTTGAAGCCCTGGCTCAAGGGTATGACCTCCCTGCACTGTTGGCATTTGACCTTCACGCAATTACAGAGGCCTGGGAGGAGCAACCACGCCTCCACCCAGCACCACGTTCACATCCTTCTCTATCGGCATCCACGAAAGCTCAAGCCCGCTTTCACTGGCCGCCTTCTTGGCTTCATTGAACTCGGAAAAGGAATCCCCATAGACGCGAAAGACCAGGTAGGTCCCTGCCGGGATGGACCGGAAGAACTGGCTCAACTGGCTTGAATGCAGCCTCGGGTTCATTCCCTTGCCCTCAATGGGCTCCAGGACCTGCAACTGCCCCACATCCCGCCGCACGAAGCCCGCCGTGTTCGAGACTGGGGTACCGTTCTGATAGAAATTGACCGGATAGATCATGCCATTCTTGACGATGATCTCAGCCGGGCTTTTTTCGGTCTCGTGTTCACGCGGAAGCCGCATGCGTTCCGGTTGGGCCACATCCTCCTGCTGGGCCGCGGCCGCCGACACGGCCTGACTCTGCTTCATCTCCTCGAGCTCCTTGAGCGACTCCGCCGATTCCTCAAGGCGCGACTTCGTCTTCTCCAGTTCCTGTCGGAGCTCCTCCAGCGTCTGCTGGATGGTCTCCCGCTGCTGCAGCATCTTCACCTGCTCCTGCACCTCGGGATCCCCGGCCTGGCTGGCAAGGTCCTGCTGAAACTTCTGGGCGGCCCGGAGTTCCTCCTCCAGCTGCATCAACTGCTTTTCCCTCATCTCCCGCGTCTTGATCTCCGCCTCCGTAAGCTTCTCCGACATCTCGGCGTCCTTGGCGATCAGGGTGACCATCAGGGCAAGGAGAATGATGCCCCCAAAGAGGTTGCACATCGTATCGAGCAACATCTCGAGACTGTCATTCTCTGTCTTGAACCTGCGTGAACTCATCAGCCCTGGTCGAAATCCAACGGTTGGTCCTCGGTGATCGCGTCAAACCCGACGGTGAATCCGGCATTCCGCGCACGA
>CAZKNW010000261.1:0-6030 GCA_964554035.1 uncultured Verrucomicrobiota bacterium | reverse complement strand
TGTGAAGCTCTGAACAGGGACCACAAGGACCGGTCTCGCCCATCATCCAGAAGTTGTCCTTCTTGTTGCCGTAGACGATATGGACCCTCGGATCCAGTCCGGCCGCCTCGAACTTCACCTTCCAGAAGTCGTAGGCCTCCTGGTCAAAATCGGCAGGATCGCCTGCATCCTTGTCCGGCATGTAGACGGTCGCATAGAGCCTTTCCTTGGGAAACTTCCAGACCTCGGTGATCAGCTCCCATGCCCAGTCGATGGCCTCCTTCTTGAAGTAGTCCCCGAAGCTCCAGTTCCCCAGCATCTCGAAAAAGGTGTGGTGGTAGGTATCCAGCCCCACGTCCTCGAGGTCGTTGTGCTTGCCTCCAGCCCGGATGCACTTCTGGGTGTCGGCGGCCCGCCCCGGGTCATAGGGGGATTTCTGCTGTCCCAGGAAGATGGGAACAAACTGGTTCATGCCCGCGTTGGTGAACAGCAGGTTGGGCGCATCGGGCATCAGGCTCGACGAGGGCACGATCGTGTGCCGCTTGGATTGAAAGAAGTCCAGAAACTGCTGCCGAATTTCACTGCCTGAGATGTCCGGGGTATCGCTCATGTCGCAAAGGGGCAGGACCATAGGCAAAGCCCCGAATTCATGCCAGTGGAACTTAAAACCGCAAAAAGGCTCCAGGGAGTCCTCCGAATCGACTTGAAATCCCCCGTTTATTTGGTTCCCTCCCCGACCTGCAACATCAACGAGACTTTTAGACTATGGCTACATCCACCGATCTGCGCAAAGGCATGGGCATCCGTTACAACAACGAGGTCTGCATCGTGCTCGACCATCAGCACCGCACCCCAGGCAACCTCAGGGGCTTCGTCCAGGCCACCATCCGAAGCCTCCGGACCGGGAAGTCCCAGAACGTCCGCTTCAGCACCTCTGAAAAGATCGACGTCGTCCATATGGAACGCCGTGACCTGGAGTACAGCTACAAGGATGTGGAGGACTACGTTTTCACCGACCTCAACTCCTTCGAGACCTTCAACCTGAACCAGGAACTGGTCGGGGACGCCGTCGACTTCCTCGTGGAGAACACCATGTGCGTCGTCCTGTTCGTCGAAGGCACCGCAGCCCAGATCGAACTTCCTCCCAACGTGGTACTGACCGTGACCGACGCCCCCGAGGGCGTGAAGGGTGACTCCACCTCCAACGTCATGAAGACCGTGACCCTCGAGACCGGGATCGATGTCCAGGCCCCTCTCTTCATCAAGCAGGGTGAGAAAATCAAGATCGACACCTCGACCAAGAAGTACATGGAGCGGGTCAACGACTGATCCTTCCTTCCCGGCTTCAGCAACCGGATTTCACAAAGGCGTCTCCCTTCATGGGGGGCGCCTTTTGCTTTCCATTGCCTCTATGGGACCCGTCGCCCTATCTTCCGGCCCAACCATGAAACCCCTGCTCGTCCTGTTTCTGTTACTCTTCTCCCTGCATTCGCTTTCCGCCCAGGCACCCAAGCCCAACAGGACGAAGGTGGTCCCTCTCATGCCGGAAGGCATCAAGGCGGGTGGATCCTTCATGTACACCTACGTGGATGAAAAAAAGCGCCGCCGCATGACCGCCGAGGTCTTCATGCCTGCCAAGGCAACCAAGCCGGCACCCGTCATCGTGATGTTCTTTGGTGGCGGATGGCAGAATGGTCGTCCGGGGCTCTTCACTCCGCTGGCCCAGCATCTCACATTGCGTGGATACATCACCGTCATCCCCAACTACCGGCTTTCCGGTGAGGCCCCCTTCCCTGCTCCGGTGCATGACTGCAAGGCTGCGGTCCGCTGGGTCAGGGCCAGCGCGAAGCGTCTGAACGCGGATCCGGATCGCATTGCGGTCATGGGCGGCTCCGCAGGAGGGCATCTCGCAGCCTTTGTTGCGGCCACCAATGGTGATCCGGCCTTCGAGGGAATGGGCGACCACAAGGGCCAGTCCTCCAGGGTCCAGGCCGCCGTCGTCATGTGCGGCCCTGTTGACCTGTTGACGGATGACATTCGCAAGCGCGTCGAGGAAGGCGCAAGGGCGCCTGTAGGCGACGCCATCCTCGATTTCATGGGAGGTATGACGCCGTCCGCCAACATCGAGGCCTATGAGCAGGCCTCACCCATTACCCACCTCGACGAGGACATGCCACCGACCCTCTTCATCGATGGCGAGAATGACCGTCCCCGGGTGCGCTATACCGATTTCTGGAGGAAGATGGATGACCTGAAGATCCGGCACGACTTCGTGATGATGCACCAGGCACCCCATCCCTTCTGGGTCTACGAGGAGTGGTTCATGCCGACCGTTGAGGCGGTGGACACCTTCCTGAAGGAAACCCTGCACTGAACGGGAAGAGGTATCCAACCTCTCAGTCAGCATCGATGAAACGTTCGAAAAACACGCTGTTGGGATCAGGCTTGTAGTCGGCGAAGGGCGGGCATTCGCCGAATCCAAAGCGCCGGTAAAGCGCCTTGGCAGGTTCAAAGAAGGGCATGGATCCCGTTTCAAGCCTGAGCACTTCCATCCCTCTTTCCCGGGCCCTGGAAATGATGTGCCGCAGCATCCGGGAGGCGATCCCCTCCCCTCGCCTCGCGGGCAAAGTCCGCATGGACTTGATTTCCCCCCTGCCCTGCATCCAGTTCCATCAGGGCACCACAACAGACCAGCTCTTCTCCATCACGAATCGTCCAGAAGGTAATCGAGGGGTTCTTGAGCGAATCGACATCCAAGGCATGTTTGCTTTCAGGAGGAGAGACAGACTTCATGTCCTCGATATGATCCTCGAGGAATCGGATGACGTCCTCCTCGGTCAAATCACATACCTCAATCGTCATATCGTCATCCTCCCTTGTAGCCTGTCGCAAATCAAGATGGGCAATGCCTAAACAAAAAAAGCCCCGCACCGTTTCCGATGCAGGGCCTTGAACAGTCTTCTGGCGGAGGATCAGCCGATCAGGGCCTTCGCCGAG
Organism: uncultured Verrucomicrobiota bacterium; assembly: GCA_964554035.1. Taxonomy (GTDB): domain Bacteria; phylum Verrucomicrobiota; class Verrucomicrobiia; order Limisphaerales; family CAZKNW01; genus CAZKNW01. The sequence goes on along the minus strand of CAZKNW010000261.1, from coordinate 3,054 downwards.
GCGATGACATCCTTGGCAACCATTCCGTGCTTCTCATACAGCTCTTCAGCCATGTAGGCGGACTGGCCGAATTCGCCGTCGATACCGTGCGACTTCATGGTGTGCGCGATGCCGGCCGTCGAAAGGGCGTGGGAAACCTGGGCACCCATGCCGCAGACAAGCTGGTGATCCTCAATGGTGACCACACGGCCCTGGCACTTCTTCACGGCCTCACCGATGGTATCGAGGTCCACCTTGTTGATGAACGGATTGTTGATCACCGTTGCATTGATGCCTTCCGCGCGGAGCGCATCGCCAGCCTCAACCACCTTGGAAAAGAGCGTTCCGCTTCCGATCAGGCAAACGTCGGAACCCTCCTGCACGATCTGGGCCTTGCCCCACTCGTAGTTGGCACCTTCCACCCAGTCCAAGGGATAGTTTTCACGTCCGACGAAGAAGATGACGGATTCGCCGTCCTTACCGGAAGAACGGTCATCCGCATACTTCTTGATGGCCTGGTACATGAGCGCCTCGGCCTCGTTCGAGCAGGACGGAGCCACCACCACTGTGTGGGGGATGGCACTCGTGGCTGCCAGGTAGGTCGTGGCCTGGTGGGAGGCACCGTCGGCCGCATCCTGGAAACCAATGTGTGAGAACATCGCGATCACAGGGGCCTGGGAAAGGGCGGCCATGGTCAGGGGAAGATTGCCCTTGGTCACACCGAACTGACCGAAGGTGTCCACGATGGGGATGAATCCGGCCTTCGCGTAGCCCGCACCAACGCTGACCATGTTGGCCTCGGCAATGCCGACCTCGACGAAACGGTCCGGAAAGCTTTTCTGGAATGAACTGATTCCCGTGGAGCCCTGAACGTCGCAGGAGATGGAATAAACAGGCAGACCTTCCTTGGCGGCCTTGATGGCGGCATTGGCGAGTCCGGCCTGCACCTTGGAGGTGGGAACACTGGAACCACCGGAAGCCTTCTTGGCCTCCTGCTTTGCCTGCCATTCGGCATCAAGCTCCTTGGCCCAGTTCACAAACTCCTCAGGAGCGCTGCCCCCGTAAATCTCATTCACGAAATCGAGTACCTCATGTCCACCCTTCAACGGGAAGCCATGGCCACCGGAAGCACTCTCCGCCGTCTTCTTGACGCCATAGCCCTTGATGGTCTTGACCCAGAGGCAGACCGGCTTGTTCGGATCCGCCTTGGCGGCGGCAATACCCTTCTCGAGCGACTGGTAGACACCCTCGAGATTGTGTCCATCCTCGACCTTGATGACATTCCAACCGAGGTCATCCATGGCCTCAAAGGTGGGCTGCATGTCGAAGGAATCATCCGTGATGCGGCCGGACAACTTGGTGTTGTTGTCGGAGATCACCATGACAAAAGGGTTCACCCTGCCCTTGGCGGCCAGTCCGGGAATCGCGGCGAAGGCTTCCTTGGCCTCACCCTCCATGGAGGCACCATCGGAAACGGTGATGATGGTCACACGGTCATTGCCTGCCGTCTTGTCCGCCATGGCCAGGCCCTGTGCCTGGGGAACGGAGGAACTCAGGGGGCCGTTGCTGAGAAGCACGCCCTCGGGATTGAGGTGTGATTCACCATGTCCGGTCAGCTTGGAATTCACACCACGGAAACCCTTGAGGTCCTCGAAGGTCATGCCGTCGAATCCGAGGTTCGCACGAAGGGCATAGACACCGTTCTCAGCGTGGCCGGCATCATTGACGAAGTTGTAGCTGTCGTACCACTCGCCTTCTCCGGCGGCGAACAGGACTCCATGAATGGCGGCATTGATCTCGGCAAAGGCGGCCGGACCACCCCAGTGACAGGCGGCACCGCCGTGAACAGCGTGCACGTCCATGAGCGCCACCAGGGCACGGGTGGCATCGGGACAACCGAGAACGACGTCCTCACCCGCAGAGTTCTTGATGGTGGTGGCGTATTTGGGAGCGCCGGAGGGGCGGGAGGAAAGCCGGGATTTGATTACGAGGGGTTTCAAGGGAGGTGCATCCACCGGATCCACCTTGGAGTCATCTGCTGCCATATGCGTTTATTGGTTGTCTTTCAGTTTCCTATTTGTGCAAAGTGGCGCAGGGTAGAAACCACCCCGGGAATTGGAAAGTCTTAAAAAGAGGGCAAAAACGCATCCAATCTGCCCAACTACGCAGAAGGAGCGTGTTGAAACTGCGCCTGATCAGCGCGATTCGACTTTCTCCAGGAGGACTCCGGCTCCGTAGATCAACCGCCCGACATCGCCCATCCGGGACCTGCGGACCTCCCTGCCCAGGGGATCCCAGACAACCACTTCCCTCCCATCGAACATCATCACGGTGGCATGTCCCCTCTGGTCACAGAACAGTACCGGGGACCCAAGATCCATGAACCGTGAGACATCCATCTCCATGATCCGGATCCTGAGCGTTTCATCCTGCAACTTAAGCTTCAGGCCCCGAAAGGCGTTGAAGGTGGTCGTCCCGTCACCACGCGTCCGGCAGAGTCGCGCCATCTCCCCTTCTGTCGCAACGACGCCCCAATAGGAAAGGAGGGTGACACACGAGGCGGGAACACAGGTATGCATGGTCGTCTGGCGGCAATGATGGTCCGCCTTGGCCACCTGCATGGAGGAATCATCCGTCGGAAAGATCATCCAGCTCTCGGCATGCAAAGAGTAGACAAAGAACCCAAGCGCAACCGTGGCCACCACATACTGGTTCCACCGGATCGTCAACTGGGAAACTGCCAGGCCGAAAAAGAACAAACCAAGCGGATAGAGCCAGTAGCTCTGGAAGTAGACGTAGGGAGTCCATGGAAGAAGATTGGCCTCCCAAGCCGGTTTCACGTGCAGCACCAGCTTGAGAAGGATCAAACCCAGCGCCACCCCTGTAATCCACTTCACTTGCTTTCCGGAACGAAAACCGAGGCAAATACCTCCAGCAAAGACAGCAAGGCTGAATAAAGCGGTCAGTACGAAGAAGACAAGTCCGGTCCGGTCCATTTGCCTGGAAGGGATTTATCCAACATCCACCAACCTGCCCTTCCGATCAAATGGTTCCTTAGAAAAACAAAAAAAGAGG
>CAZKNW010000260.1:0-6067 GCA_964554035.1 uncultured Verrucomicrobiota bacterium | reverse complement strand
TCCGGCAACGTCTTCACAGGGCGTGACCACAACATGCAGGCCTTCACCTCATGGATGGCGGGTGGTGGCATTCAGGGGGGGACCTCCTACGGTGAGACCGATGAATTCGGTCATGCGGTGGTCAAGGATCCGGTCAGCGTTCATGACTTTCATGCCACGATTCTTCACACTCTGGGGCTGCATCATCAGGATCTCTATTTCGATCGGAATGGATTGGAAGAGCGCCTGACCGGCCTGCATCCGCCAAGGGTGGTGAAGGAGATTTTGAAGCGGGGATGAGACGGGGCGACCTGAACCGCCTGAAGGCAATGATTTAGGGCTAGGCCCCGTCGCTCCGCGCGGGCCTACGTTGCGGACGGGGTGGGAATGCCTCGGTGCGATGGATAGCCAGGCTCGGGCGCTCACGGAGTGATCGCCCTACCAGCGAAGCGGCTTTGCAACATGTTTGGAGTTTCGCCTTCAGGCGGTCTTCTATGCCGCTGTGCAGTGCACCATCAGTAAACGAATCAGCACATGATCAATCGACGAGAACTCATCAAGGGAGCCGTGACATTGGGTGGCTATGCTGGCATGGGCCTGGGGCGCTCGCTGGCTCAGGATGACGATTCTCTGGCCATCATCGATACGAATGTCAGCCTCTTCCATTACCCCTTCCGTCGCCTTCCACTGGATGAACCAGACAAGTTGGTGGCACGACTTCAGGAGTTGGGGGTCACCGAGGCCTGGGCGGGAAGCTTCGAAGCGATCCTTCATCGGGATGTTTCCTCTGTGAATCGGCGATTGATGGAGACCTGCTCCCGCTATGAAATTCTGAAACCGATCGGTGCCATCAATCCGACGCTTCCGGGATGGGAAAGGGATTTGGCTGACTGCCAGAATCATCGAATGACCGGGATCCGTCTGCTTCCCAACTACCATGGATACAGCCTTGAGGATCCTCGGTTTCGAAAGCTGCTGGAGCAGGCAACCGGGGCCGGGATGTTCGTGCAGATCGCCGTCTCCCTGGAAGACCTGCGTACCCAACATGAAAAGCTTTCGGTTCCTGATGTGGATCTGTCACCCATGAAGGAGGCTCTGGCCCGGGTGAAGGGTGCTCGTGTGCAGATCCTGAATCACCGAGGGCGGGGCAAGGCATTGACGGAGCTGGCGAAGATCAATGGTGTTGCCTTTGACACTGCGCGTTTGGATGGAACGAACGGCATTCCCGGTTTCCTTCACAAGGTTTCCCCGAAAGGATTGATGCATGGATCGCATGCGCCTTTCCTGATCGCAGAGGCGGCGCTGATACGCACGCACGAGTCGGGGCAAATGGAGCCAGGGGAATTGCGGAAGGTTCTATCCGGCAACGCACGACGATGGCGAAAGGGGGGCGCATGAACACCATGGATGTCCGGCTCGGATTGCCTCCTTTGGAACGCCTGATTGGCTTGAGAATCTGGGATTCCTATTTCACACCGAGCTACTCGCATCCGGGCAAGGATGGTTTCAGTGGTCTGATCGCAGACATCGAGCGCTCGCTGCCTGCCATTCGAAAAGGCGCCTTCGAGAAACTCTGTTACTTTCCCCATGTCGGAATCGGTACCACCTCGGACCGTGAGTTGGAGGCCCTGCTTCGTTCCGAACCCTCATTGATTTTGCAGCCGCTTCAACGTTGGTCGAACCTGTTGATGGGAATGATCCAGCTGAATGCCGCGGACGTTTCTGCATCCATGGATGCCATTGAACGCTGGATCGTGGATGGCCCGATGGTGGGTGCTTATTTCAGAGGAGGAGGTCCAGGCTCGGTTGTCTGCACGGATCCGAGGAGCCGGAAGCTGGCGGAACGTTTGGTGGAGATCGATGCCGTCATCATGCAACACACCTGGTACAAGACCGGGGGCAAGGACAGTGATGGCGAGAGCACGCCAGCAGAGGTGGCCGAGGTGGCCCGGGAGTATCCGGAACACACCTTCATTTGTGCGCATGCCGGAGGCGAGTGGGAAAAGGGAATCCGGGCCATCCGCGACGTGGAGAACGTGGCAATCGAAACCTCGGGCTTCGATGCCACGGCGGGTTTCATTGAGATGGCCGTGCGGGAGATGGGAGCGGACCGCATCATCTTCGGCAGTCACCTGCCATCGCGATCCCTTGGAACAGAATTGAGCAAGGTCTTGAGCGCTGGGCTTGGGGACGTCGAATTGAAGAAGGTCTTGGGTGAAAACTTCAGGAAACTGATTCGCCGGAGTGGCGAAAAATGACTTTGGCAGTCAAAAAGAACCAGTTTCCGGGATCTTTGGAATCCTGGTTGGTTTGTCTGAAGAGTCGAGATGCAGCCTCAGGCCGCTGATGCCTCGTCCAGCTTCACGGGAGAAGGAGTGAGTTCATCGACTTCGTAGATTGCCTTGGCGGTTCCGACAACCTTTCTGTCGATGTTGCCTACCAGCGCCTCATCCTTTCCCTCATAGGGCACACTATCGAGAAGGAACTTGATGGAGTTGAGTCGTGCCCGCTTCTTGTCGTCGGAACGCACGATGGTCCAGGGGCTGTCGGCAGTGTCGGTGTAAAAGAGCATCGACTCCTTGGCCTTGGTGTATTCCTCCCAGCGGCCGAGCGATTCGACATCCATGGGGCTGAGTTTCCACTGCTTGATGGGGTCCTTGGCGCGGCCGAGGAAACGCCGCAACTGCTCCTCACGGCTGACCGAAAACCAGAACTTGAAGAGCCGGACGCCGCTGCGCACCTGCATGCGTTCGAATTCGGGGGCCTGTCGCATGAACTCCAGGTATTCATGGGGCGAGCAGAAGCCCATGACATGCTCCACACCGGCACGGTTGTACCAGGAGCGGTCAAAGAAGACGATTTCGCCCTTGGTGGGCAATTGTTCGACATATCGCTGGAAATACCACTGTCCGCGCTCGGTTTCCGACGGCTTTGCCAAGGCGACAATCCGGGCTCCCCGGGGATTCAGGTTCTCGGTGAAGCGCTTGATGGTGCCTCCTTTTCCGGCTGCGTCGCGTCCCTCGAAGATGATGATGATGCGCTCGCCTGTGTGGTTGACCCAGGTCTGCATCTTGACCAGTTCGATCTGGAGCAGTTCGATCTCCTTCTCATAGGCCACTTTGTCCATCATGGTGTCGTAGGGATAGGTCGTGCTGATGATCTTCTTCTTCTTACGGCAGCCCTTGACCCGGGATACGAGTTCGGGAGGAATGCTGGCCCGGACCTGTTCATCAATGACCCTGACCATGGGAAAGGCCTTTTCGACAAGGCTGGTCTTGGTGGATTTCTTGCGGGCGGGGCTCTTCTTTTCTCCCGGTGTCTTGGATTTGGATTTCGGCATCGTCCTGTCTTCTGGGGTGAATGTGGTTGTGGGTGTCATGGGAGTTTCCGCACCCCGCCGGGTCATCCGGTGGACAGTTCGTGGAGCTACGGAAACGGAGAACTGCTGGTTCGCTCCAGCAGTATTCAAGCCACGACGGCACTTTCTCCTCAGAAGAGCGTGTAAATGAACGGCGCTGCGGCGCTACCGCCACCGAGGACGGCGAGCAGGCCAAGACCCAGCAGGACGACGATGATGGGGATCATCCAGAACTTCTTGTTCTCCTTGAGCATGGAGAAGACCTCACCCACGAGACTGGTCTCCGGCTTTTCTCCAGCTTCCTCAAAGCTGCTTTTCTTTTCGTTGTCTTCGGACATGGCGGGTGAAGGTCAGTATTGCTGATAGTAGCGTGCCGGATCCGTTGGTTGTCTGGCATCCTCCCAGTAGGAGGTCTTCCCATCAACCGGTTTCTTGAGAATCGCGGGTGATCCAAGGACACGGCGCAGCAATCCAATGGGTGTGATCATCAGCAGGAAGAAGAGACTCAGCAGAAGGTTGCCAATGATCAAGCCCATCGTGCACCCGAATGCAAACCAGATCCGGTAGAAGGGAAGGGCGATCTGGGGAACCAGCCAGAACAGTGCTCCCAGTCCGGCCCCGATGCCGGCCACCATTCCAGGTGTCCTGAAGCTCCATGTTTCACCGATCAGCCCGTGGATCAGGAACATGATCAATGCGATGATCGGAAAGCCGATGATCCAGCTAAGGGCGAACTTCTTTCGTCCTTCGCGATCCGGTGACCAGTTGACTTCCTTGAAAGGGTTGAGCATGGCTAATCGAGGCTGAAGTGGGCGAGGTGTTCCTGTTTGTGTTTCTCGCCTTGGGATGGCTGTTGCTCCTTGCGAAGCACACAATCCTCAAGGACAAGCATGTCCATTTCCGTTGCCATGAAGCAGCGGTAGGCGTCTTCGGGAGTGCAGACGATGGGTTCACCACGCACGTTGAAGCTGGTGTTGATCAGGACCCCACATCCAGTCTGGCGCTTGAACTCCGTAAGTAGCCTCCAGTAGCGACCGTGGCGTTCCTCATCGACGGTCTGAACCCGGGCCGTCATGTCCACATGGGTGATGGCGGGAAGGGAGGATCGGGGCACATTCACGCGCTTCCGGAGATCCGCCGATTTCATGGCGGCCCTTTGTTCGTCGTTGAGTTGGGTCAGAAGGTCCTTTCGAACCTTGGAGACCAGCAGCATGTAGGGGCTTTCGTGATCGGTTTCAAAATACTGGGCAACATCCTCAGCCAGGACACTGGGCGCAAAGGGACGGAAGCTTTCACGATACTTGATGCGGAGGTTCATGGTCGTCTGCATCTCGCTGCTTCTTGGGTCACCGAGAATACTGCGGCAACCGAGCGCCCGCGGTCCGAACTCCATGCGGCCCTGAAACCAACCGACCACCGCGCCGTCAGCAAGTCCCTCGGCAACGGTCTGGAGCAGCTCCTTTTCATCGTGCAGTCTCTGATGGGGAATCTTTTCGTCCTCCAGAAAGGCCTGGATCTCATCGGGTGCGAAGGACGGACCGAGCAGGGTTCCCTGCATGGAGTCGGAAGCAGTTGGCTTTCGTTTCTGTTCAAGGAGCTGATGATGGACGAACAGTGCGGCACCCAAAGCACCTCCGGCATCACCGGAAGCGGGTGCAATCCATAGATCCTCGAAGACCCTGGACCTGAGGAGCTTGCCATTGGCCACGCAGTTCAGAGCGACTCCGCCCGCCAGGCAGAGCTTGTTGAGTCCGGTCAGTTCACGGGCATGGCGTGCCATCCTCAGGACGATCTCCTCGGTCACTTCCTGAATCGATGCCGCCAGGTCCATTTCCCTCTGGGTGATTTCCGACTCGGGTGAACGTGCTGGTCCGTCGAAAAGGGCATCGAACCTCGGACCCGTCATGGTCAGGCCCTGGCAGTAGTTGAAGTAGCTCATGTCCATGGCGAAGGAACCGTCCTCCTGCAAATCGATGAGCTTCTCGAAAATGATGTCCTTGAATCTGGGTTCGCCGTAGGGGGCCAGTCCCATCAACTTGTATTCGCCCGAGTTCACGCGAAACCCGGTGAAGTAGGTGAAGGCGCTGTAGAGCAGGCCGAGTGAGCTGGGGAACTTCATGGCCTTGAGCAGCTCGAGTCGGTTCCCTGTGCCCTTGCCGATGCTGGCCGTGTCCCATTCACCCACGCCGTCGAGTGTCAGCACGGCGGCTTCTTCAAAGGGGGATGGGTAGAAGGCGCTCGCCGCATGGGATTCATGGTGGCCCGTGTAGGCGATCCGTTTCTTGAGATTGCCGCCGAGGGATTTGCGGATCTCACGCGAAAGGTGGAGCTTGGTCTTGAGCCAGAGGGGTATCGCCGACATGAAGGACCGCCAGCCCTGCGGTGCAAAGGCGAGGTAGGTTTCCAGGAGCCGGTCAAACTTGAGCAAGGGCTTGTCGTAGAAAACGACGTGGTCAATGTCGCCGGTTTCCAATCCGGCTTCCCTGAGGCAGTAGTCGACCGCATTGGAGGGGAAGCGATGATCATGCTTCTTGCGCGTGAAACGTTCCTCCTGGGCCGCGGCGACGATCCTGCCTCCTGACACCAACGCGGCGGCGCTGTCGTGATAGTAGGCGGAGATGCCGAGGATGTTGCTCATGGCTGCTTTGGGTTGGGGTGATTCCGGAAGCGGAGTGAGCCTCCTGAAAAGTTCCCGGATCTCAAGCTGAAACTGGCTTCACGAAAAGGCAA
>CAZKNW010000259.1:0-6071 GCA_964554035.1 uncultured Verrucomicrobiota bacterium | reverse complement strand
TTCGATCGGGGAACTGGAGTACGTCCTCATCTCCGCCGACCTTGGCATGCAGATGACCCGGCAGATCATCGATGCCGCCAAAAAGGCCTACGAGACCCAGGGCAAGTCCGGCGATGACTTCTTCGCCATTGCCCGCAACGAGATCGAGAAAAGCCTGACCAGTGAACGTTGCGACCTGGCAAAGTCAGACGGTGGCCTGACGATCGTCTCAATGGTCGGGGTCAACGGCACAGGGAAAACCACCACCTCCGCGAAGCTGGCCAACCTGATCCAGAACAACGGACAGAAGGCCATGCTCGCCGCCTGTGACACCTTCAGGGCCGCCGCCATCGACCAGCTGAAGCTTTGGGGTGAAAGGTTGAACGTGGATGTCGTCGCCGGTGACTACGGCAGCGATCCTGCCTCCGTCGCCCATGACGCCGTGACCTCGGCCAAGGCCAAGGGCTGCAACTACCTTTTTGTCGATACGGCTGGCAGGCTTCACACCAAGAACAACCTGATGAAGGAGCTGGAGAAACTGCATCGGGTCATTGGCAAGCAGGAGCAAGGCGCACCCCACGAGGTGCTCCTGGTGGTGGATGCGACCACAGGCATGAACGCCATGAACCAAGCCCGGGAATTCAACAAGATCGCCCCCCTGACCGGCCTTGTCGTCACCAAGCTCGATGGAACCAGCAAGGGAGGCATGGTGGTGGCCATTCAGAAGGAACTGAACCTGCCCGTGAAGTTCATCGGCGTCGGTGAAAAAGCCGATGATCTGCAATCCTTCGACCCGAAGCAGTACGCCCAGGCCCTGTTCCCGGATCCAGCCGAGGAGTGACCCCATGGCCAAGGTCGCCGCGCTCATCATCAACCTGGGTGTTCCACTGGTCCTGATTCTCCTCTTCCAGCAACTCCAGGTCAGAATGAGGGAGGCCCGGATCGCCCCGCCTCCACTGCTACCCCTTGCCGCATCCTTCATTTCCTATGGCAACTGGCTGGTCACCCTCCTGACGGCCCTCTTTCTCCGTGGTGGAGTGATCCAGGGTGTGATGTTCATGGTCCTGGTTTCCTTCTCGGTCCTGGCCATGCCCGCCTGCGCCTTCCTGGCTTATCGGGACCGGGATCGTTCCAAATGGCACCGTAGTCTTTTCTGGATCTGTGCGAGCTATTTGGCTATCGGTCCATTGCTCGGCTGGATCACGGTGATCATCCGCAACAGCCGGGATCTCTGATGGCCCCCTTCTCCAAAACGGATGGACGTTTCATGCGACGCGCCCTGCAACTGGCGCGTAAGGGCCTCGGCATGACCTCACCCAACCCGGCAGTGGGATGCGTGATCGTGAAAAGGGGCTGTATCCTCGGCGAGGGCTGGCATCGGAAAGCGGGCAGTCCCCATGCCGAAGTGGAAGCCATCCGGGACGCCCTTGGAAAGGGAGGCAACACCAAGGGTGCCACCCTCTACGTCACCCTCGAGCCCTGTTCCACCCAAGGGAGAACCCCTCCCTGCTGCAACGCCATTCTCGATGCCGGAATCAGCAAGGTGATCGTCGCTGCCGTGGATCCCAACCCGAAACATGCCGCCGCCGGATTGAAGTTGCTGGAGTCACGCGGGGTCACCGTTCGACAGGGGCTCCTCGCCTCGGCTTCGGAAGAACTCAACGAAGGCTTCAACCACTGGATACTTCACCAGCGCCCCCTGGTCACACTCAAGTCGGCGATGACCCTCGACGGCAAGATCGCCACCCGTTCGGGAAGCTCAAAATGGATCACCTCGGAGGCATCACGGAAGCATGCCCAGAAGATCCGGTTGAAGGCGGATGCCATCCTGGTCGGTGTCCAGACCGTCATCACAGACGATCCCTCCCTGACCTGCAGGGCTCCGCGCTCGAACCGTCTCATCGAGAAACCGTGGAGAAGGATCATTCTCGATCCCCGGGCCCGCACACCACTCAAGGCGTCGCTGCTCAACGACGCCCAACGCGAGCAGACCCTGATCGTTGTCGGCAAGGAGGCTCCTTCCGCAAGGGTTCAGCGCCTCGCAGACAAGGTCCAGGTCCTGAAGGCTCCGACCCGGAAAGGGTCACTGGACCTCCACTGGCTGATGACTCAGCTGGGGCGGATGGGGATCACTCATCTTCTCGTTGAAGGAGGAGGACAAACCCTGGCCGGATTCCTTGATTCGAGAATCGGCGACCAGGTCGCTTTTTTTTACGCGCCCAAAATTCTGGGAGGCGCGGACTCCCGCCCCGCAGTCGGCGGAACCGGTGCCTCGAAACTGGACGAAGCCATCCGACTTAAGGACACAAAATGGAAAAAGCTGGGCCCTGATCTCATGCTGTCGGCAAAGCTCGATTTCTTCAAAAACTCTTGAGTTTCAGAATATTCTGGCATCCCCATTGCTTGCGAAATAGCCTCGCAATTTCGAATACCGATTTACCAGCATGAGTTCGCAAATCCTAATCGTTGACGACGAAGCCGACATTCGTTCGCTCCTGAAGATCATCCTCTCCCGGGCCGGATTTGAGGTCTCGGAGGCCGCCACCGGAGCGGACCTGAAGAGGGCCTTCCAGACGTTCGAACAACCGCCTTCGCAGGTCCTCCTCGATCTCAAGCTCCCCGACGCCGACGGCATGGATCTCCTGGAGGAGGTGCGTTCCGAATGGCCCGGAACCATGATTGTCATGCTCACCGGGCATGGGAGCCTCGACACAGCAGTGAAGGCCATCAAATTGGGTGCCTACGACTTCCAGCAGAAGCCCTTCGATCCCAAGACCCTCGTTGTCTCGAACGAGCGAGCCCTTGAGCACAAGAGACTCAAGGAAGAGGCGAATCAACTGCGCCGCGCCATCACCTCACTCAAGGGAGCGCCTCCGACCATCGCAAGCCCCCTCATGAAGGAGGTCACCAAGAAGGTGGAGAAAGTCGCCGTGAGTGACATTCCCATCCTGATCACCGGCGAAAGCGGCGCCGGCAAAGAGGTCATCGCCGACCTCTGCCATTCGCTTAGCAAATTCAGCGATGGCCCCCTGATCAAGGTCAACTGCCCCGCCCTTCCCAAGGACCAGATCGAGACCGAGCTCTTCGGGGCCGAGGAGGGAGTTGGAGGGGTGGACCATCGTCGCCCGGGCCTCTTTGAGCAGGCCAAGGGGGGGACCATCCTTCTTGACGAGATCAGTGAGATGCCCATCGAACTCCAGACGAAGCTGCTTCGCGTCCTGCAGGACATGAAGGCCAGCCCCGTCGGGAGTGAGGAGGTCTACGATATCACCTGCAGGATCCTCTCGACCACCAATCAGGATCCGAAGAAGGCCATTGCCGACGGCAAGCTGCGGGAAGACCTCTACTACCGTGTCAACGCTCTCACCATCGAGGTACCGCCCCTCCGGAAACGCAGGGAAGACATCATCCCATTGGCCAAGGAATTCCTGAAGCGCTACTCCGCCCAGGCCGACCGGACGATCAATGGTTTCTCCACCGATGCGGAGGTGCGCCTCAAGGGATTTGACTGGCCTGGCAATGTCCGGCAGTTGCAGAACATCATCCAGCAGGCCGTCCTGCTCAGCGAGGGCAACCAGCTTGAAATCGATGACCTGGGCATTTCCGGGGAAGCCGATGACGAACACGATGCCAAGGTGGACAAGCTCACCCTCATGCAGGGCATGGAGCGCAACACCATCATCCAGGTGCTCAAGGAAACCGGTGGCAACAAGCTGGAATCCGCAAGGCGCCTCGGCATTGGACGACAGACCCTCTACAACAAGATCAAGGCCTACCAGATCAACGTCTGATCCCGTCACCAAAGGTGGCGGATCCCGATCAGGAAACCGGCCACCCAGACCGGCAGGACACCTTTTCTCAGGTAAAGCAGGAGCAGAACCCCGCTCCCCAGGAGTCTCATGGCGAAGAGGGCCAGCATCCATCCGGCTGACAACTGATACTCAAGTGAAATCATCTTGAGCCCTGCCACCAGCATGACAAACACCAGGGTCAATCCATAGGCTGCCCCAACCTTACCCGTCAGACGGATCATCAAGGCAAACGGGGCAAAGAGAAGGAAGAGACTCTCCAGCGATACAGCAAACGCGACCCGCGCCAGCACATCCAGGCCATCGGTCGGAAACTCCTTGGGATTCCACGCCTTCAGGGAAGGGTCCACAAAGGCCGCCAGAAACACTCCCCAGAGCACTGAGGCCACGACCACAACAAGCCAGATTCTTCCCTCGACCTTCCAACGCACCACCTTGCCTCCCCCATGATGCTCATGCCATGCAAAGACGAAGAGCCATAGGAAGAACATCGCCCAGACCAGGATCGCCCCCATCAGCCACCAGGCCTTGACCCTGTCCTCCCACATCATGAGCCGGGGAAGACAAAGAACCCCGGAGGCCACCGCCGCCACTCCAGCCTTTTTCATCACATCCCTGTCCGCAAGTCGCCTCATGGTCCGCTAGGGACACTCTTCCCCTTCCCTTCACCGGACGCAAACATCATTTAACTTTGCCTCCCTTCAGGGCCATGGGCATCATCCGCCCCGATGGAAGAACAAGACCAGCTTCGCGAGCTTTTCCGGATGCAGAAGGCGCTCAATGAAAGAATCGGCGTCCATACCGATTCCATGTCCGATGAGCAGAAGACCGAATGGATCCTCAACTACTGCCGGGCCATGTCCCAGGAGATGGCCGAACTCACGGACAGCGTCCCCTGGAAATGGTGGGCCAAATACCAGGAGTTCGACGAGCAGAACGCCCGCGTCGAGGTGGTGGATCTCTTTCATTTTCTGATCAGCATGGCCCAGGTACTGGGAATGAGCGCCGACGATGTCTTCCAGGCCTACGTGAAGAAGAACGAGGTCAACTTCAAGCGGCAGGACAGCGGCTACACGGAGAAGGATCACGACGATTCACGACACATCTAGGCCCAGCATGATTCCACGTCATTGCCCCATCAAGCTGCCCGGCATCCCTCCCGTGAAGGCCGGGGTCCCTCCGTTCTGGCAGCAGGAGATCTCTTCCGTACTGGCCGATGAGGATGCCATCCGGCAAAGGGTCGCCGAGATCGGGGAACGCATCGAGTCGGACTTTCTCGGCAAGGAACTGGTCGTCGTCGCCCTGCTCACAGGAACCGTGCCCTTCCTCGCCGACCTCATCCGCAACATCGCCATCCCGATGAGGCTCGATTTCATCGGCGTCTCCAGCTACGGCGACGGAACGACCTCGGGGGAACTGTCCTACACCAAGGATCTCAAGCTCGATGTCCGCAACCACCATGTGCTCCTGGTCGACGACATCCTTGACACGGGAAACACGCTGGATTCCGTGATCAAGAAGATCACGGAGTTGTCCCCGGCCTCGCTCGATGTCTGCGTGCTGCTCAACAAGCAGGCCCACCGTGAGAAGGACGTGGAGGCCCAGTATGTCGGATTTGAGATTCCCGATGAGTTTGTCGTCGGTTACGGCCTCGACTACGCTGAGCAATACCGCAACCTGCCCTTCGTCGGTGTCCTGAAACCGGAGATCTACCAGTGACCGTCAAGGTTCGGTTCTATTCCTGGTTCAAGGACCGCTCCGGCGTGGAGAACGATTCCTTCCAGATCGAGGAAGGAACCTCCCTGGGTGAACTGCTGGAAAAGGTCCACCAGCGCTATCCCAGCCTCAAGGAAAGCCAGCGCTCGACACTGATGGCCGTTGGCCTCGACTATCAGGACCCCGGTTACCAACTGCAGGAGGACGACGAAGTCTCCTTCTTTCCGCCAGTCCAGGGAGGATGAAACGCTCACTCGTCATTTCAAGGGATCCCATCGATGAATCAGCACTGATTCGGGAACGAGAAATGTCGGAAGGCATGGGAGCGGCGCTGACCTTTTCAGGGGTTGTCCGTGCACAGGAGGGAGAATCCACGATTGAAGGCATCGACTATGAAAGCTTCGACGAGATGGCGCGCCATCAGTTTGAGCTGATCTTCGATGAGCTCGAGAAGCAGTGGCCCATCGAGTCCGTAAAGGTCGTTCATCGCACCGGGCGTGTTCGCGTCAACGAACCCTCGCTTTTCGTGGAGATCATTTCCCCCCATCGTGGTGAGTCCTTTGAGGC
>CAZKNW010000258.1:0-6114 GCA_964554035.1 uncultured Verrucomicrobiota bacterium | reverse complement strand
CGACGGAGAGGCGGATCCGGGGTGTCACCTCAAGGACCTGGATCCTGGGATCGGCAAACACCAGAAGACCACCATCCTGATCGACCGTAAGTTCGATCGTTCCTTCCCTTAACTGGGTTGGATCACTGACCGCCACGTCAACGAAGGTTCCGTCATCACGAACCATGACGCTGGAGCGGGCATTCACCGTGATGGCACCCACCGTCTGTTCCCCGTCGATCCAGAAATTGGCGGCGGTGATTCCGAGGGTCTGTTCCCTGGCAGCCTGGACCTCAGGCGTATTGGCGAGCACCTCAACCTGGGGAGATGCAGCATAGGTTCCCATCTGGCGACGGTTGCGCCCGGGAAGCAGAACGTAACTGTAGCGGGCGTCGTCGGGATCAACACCATGCTCAAAGCCGAGCCTGAGGTAGTTCCTCGTGATGGGATCCGGAGATCTCCCGTCGTGGATGTCCGACCATGCCCCCGTCCTCGCCTCACGGACACCACGGATGGTCGCCCTTCCTGGAAAGTAGTACCCAATATCCGAACCGGATATGGGACCACGCAGATGGGCCCACCCGACATCCGGCAATGACTCGTTCCATCCCAGGGCAGCAGACTGAATCACGCCGTCCACGATCAGTTGATCCATGCCATTTGAAGTGAGCTTGCGATTCTCCACCGTGGTCTCGATGGGACGCCCATCCGTGCTGGTGATCCCTGCGCCAAGGCAGACCACTTCATCATCAAACATGAACCACGATTTCCTGCCCGTGAGACTCACCCCGACTCCCTTGAACTCCATGCCTGCCGCGCCATGATCACCAAGAGCGACCCCGCCCACCCAATCATGCGGCGACCTGGTACTCTGGCCTCTGGCACGTGGACCGATGGAGGCACTCTGGTGTGGCAGTTTGCTGAGGGTGACATCCGCAGTCACACCCGGAAGCCGGTAGGGATCGATGGTTGCCCAGTAGGCGTCGGAAAACTGGTTCAGGTCCGCGTTGTAGAGCGTTGTCACACCATCACCGGTAAACCAGCCCTGAAGGTTCTCCCCATTGATCGATTCAAAGTTGGCGATCCTCGATGAGCACATGCTCAGGCCAAAACCATAGCCCGGTCCGAGGTGGATCACCCGATCCATGCGGGCGAAGGAATAATGCCCGACCAGCTCACCCCTTCTCGGAATCGAAACATCCTCAAGAAGCGATTTGGCAAGCGCGTAGGTGGAAAGACCACGTCCTGAAAGAAAGTCCCTCTCCGTATCGGAAAGCGCCCATTCCTTGATCAGGCTCTTCATCCTCGCAGCATCCTCATCTCCCGCGAATTCGGCAATCTGAAGCAGCGAATTCATGATGCCATGCCCACTCGCCTGAGGGGTGGCGCCCTCACGCCCCATCTCCCTTCCCCTCACAAGGTCAAAGGTCGCACCCCGGTAGACGATCGGCTCAAAGGAATCGAACACCCAGCGAAACAGGTTCTCCCGGTCCGGATCCACCACTTCCCAGGTGGATCCGGCAAGCCATCCCATCACGGGAGCGAGGTTGGACAAGAGACTGCTTCCATAGCCCGCGGTGTAGGGATGATCCCCATGCTGGAGAAAGGAACCATCGGTGTAGAATCCATCCCCGCTCTCGACATACTGGAACAACTGACTGAAGGCATCCCGCGCGGCCACCAGCTTGGCGGGGTCCCGGACCAATGCTCCACGCACGGCGACGACACGGATCTTCCACATCCGGTTGGCCCCGGTGAAGGTTCCGGAAGTACCGCCCGCAGCAGGCGTGGTTGCTGAGGGGGTGAACTTCTCGATCGTTCCCATGTATTGGCCCAGCCTTGTCGAATCCAATTGGTCATGGATCAATACAGCGATGTCGTTGAGCTGCAGTGGGACCCCGATTTCAAACTGGAACCAATTGTCATAGATGCTGGTGGTCTCGTTGTAGCGGTGCGCATACATCCAATCGAGTCCACCAATGAGGTCTTCCAACAGCTCCGGATTTCCCTCGAGGGAACATCCCGGGGAGGCGTAGGCGAGCGCCATTCTCTGGAGACGCGAATACGTGGTGGTAAGATGGGAGGAGATCGTCGTGCTGGCGGCGTTGCTCCATAGGTAGGTCCGGTTCTCCGAGGTATCCATCGAATCCCAGTAGGACTGGGCGTTGCTGGCCAGCGAGGCCAGACGCGATACCACCTCGGGATCACCGGTGTCGTAAGGCCAACCAAGAAGACTGTTTCTCCATTTCAGGCGAAGGTCATCAAACTCATCCGCCCGGGTGGATTCGGAAACGAAGATGCCCGCAAGAAGAACGGCAAAAAGGAACAGGCGGGACATACAAGGCCACCTCAAGCAAAGATGGCGGATGCCACCTTGCCTCCCTCGGGACCGGTCAGGCGATGGGTCCGTCCTTCATGCCAGAAGGTCAGGTCATTGGGAGGCAGCCCCATCATGTGAAGGATGGTGGCATGGAGATCCCTGAAATGAATCTGCCCGGATACGGCGCGGGTGCCGGTGGGATCCGTGGCGCCATGGACGAAGCCCGGCTTCACGCCTCCACCCGCCATCCAGAAGGTGAATCCTCTGGGTTGGTGACCGGTCTCATCCTTGTCCTTGTCCGGATTGATGCCCGGACGCCCGAACTCACCACCCCAGACCACCAGGGTGTCATCAAGCATGCCCCGCTGGTCCAGATCCTCAAGCAGTGCGGCCACAGGCGCATCGGTGGCGGCGCAGTTCGCCTTGAGGTCGCGACGATGATTCTTGTGCTGATCCCAGCTGCCGTGATTGACCTCGATGAACCGGACTCCCGCCTCGGCGAAGCGTCGGGCAAGAAGGCATTGCCGCCCGAAATCCGTGTCCCTGCAGGTTCCAACACCCTTGGGCTGCATCCCCACACGATAGCGTTCCAGAGTGGCCGCCGACTCATCACCAAGATCCAGAAGGCCGGGAGCGGAGGCCTGCATGCGGAAGCCTAGCTCCATCGACTGGATCACCCCCTCAAGCCGTCGGTCCTCCGACCTCTCTGAGAGGTGTCGCCGGTTCATCTCCTGGACAAAATCCAGCTGGGCACGCTTGGCCGAGAGCGGAAGATGCCCGCTCGTCACATTGCGGATGGTGGCGTGCTTCATGTCCTCACCATTCACGCCAATGGCCGTCCCGGTATGAATGGACGGAAGAAAGGCACTGGAATAGACAGAAGGACGCGATGTATTGAGGCTGATGAACCCGGGAAGATTCTGGTTCTCCGTTCCAAGACCATAACTGATCCATGAGCCCAGGCTGGGACGCTCGCGAAGCCGATCTCCCGTATGCAGCTGGAGGGCGGACTGGGCATGAATACCGGTATCGGCATACATCCCGTTCAACATGCAGAGCTTGTCCACATGCTTTGCCGTTTCAGGCATCAGCTCGGATACCTGCATGCCACTCTGTCCATGCTTTTTGAAGGAGAACACCGATCCTCCATGTCCCTTCTTACCCGTCTGGGGTTTGTAGTCGAAGGTGTCCATCTGGGCGGGACCGCCACTCATGAACAGGAAGATCACGCGCTTCGCCCTCGGCTTCAACAAGGGTGCCTTGGGCTGCAATCCTGCCTGGGCCATCGCTGAGAAGGCCAGATAGCCGAATCCGCAGGAGGCGGATTGAAGTACCTGGCGCCGAGAAAACCCGAAGGCCGGTCGGGACAAATGTGAATCAGTCGACATAACGGAATTCGTTGGTGGAAAGCAAAGCCTGACAAAGACTCTGCCATGCAATCTGCTCCGAGGAAACAGTAGATTTGGTCTGCTGAAACAGGGCCATGGCGGCATCCAGCTCATCTCCAGACGGCTCCCTGAGCAGGATCCATCGATACGCCATCCGGACCCGCTCCAGATCCGACTGTGTCCCGGCCATGAGCCGCTCCGCGCAATCGCCCGCCCGCTCGATCACAAACGGATTATTGAAAAGATAAAGGGCCTGACCAGGAACAACGCTCGTCTCTCGCTGTCCCGTCACGGTCGTGAAGTCCGGAAGATCGAAGGCCGTCAGTTCCGGCGGCATGGAGTTCCGTAGATAACAAAGGTAGATGCTCCGCTGATGGCTGGGCTCATGGAGGTTGCCCGCCTTGTTCACCAGAATGTCACGATACCCCACAAGGGATCCATCGCCCCAGGTTGGTTCCAGCGCCCCGGTCACCTTGAGCATGCTGTCCCTGAGGGATTCCGCATCCAGCCTCCTCCGCGAATGCCGCGCGAGCAGGCGGTTCTCAGGATCCCGCTCCACGAGACTCGTGGGAGCCGAGCTGTCGAGGCGGTAGGTCTTGCTGAGGACGATCGAGCGGATCATGCCCTTGATGGACCAGCCTTCATCGACGAAGCGAGCCGCAAGATGATCCAGAAGTTCCGGATGGGAAGGCCGGTCGCCATAGACACCGAAGTCATCGGGAGTCCGGACCAGCCCTTCACCAAAGAGCTGCAGCCAGATGCGGTTCACCATCACCCTTGCCGTCTGGGGGTGGTCCTCGCGTGTCAGCCAGTGGGCCAACTGAAGGCGTCCACTGGTCTTGGCTCCGATCTTCTCCACAGTCCTGGGCTCCAGTGAGGCATAGGCGGAAAGGAATCCCCTGTTCACAGGATCACCCAGCTTCTTGGCATCCCCGTTGATGTTGATCTTGGCATCCGCGATCTTTCCCTTGTCCCGAACCCCCATCGCCAGCGGCGTTCCAGGCGCCCACTTGGACTTCGGGATCTCCTTGGGCTTCCCCGTGTTGGATTCCGTCAGGATGACCGTCTCTTTGAATTCCTCCGGCGGGGTCATCACCCTGGCCGTCTTGAGCACATGAAGATCGGTCGGCGGCGCGGTCAGCTTCTCGTTCGCAGCCAGGCCCCACATCGTTTCCGAACTCTGGAAGATTCCGGCCAATGCGTAGTAATCCTTTGTCGGAATGGGGTCGAACTTGTGGTCATGGCAGCGCGCACAGGCAACACTCAAGCCCATCACCCCCCTACCCACCACATCGATCTGATCCGCCACCACATCCATGTCGAAGTTGTTGTTCATCGCCTTGGCCGGCTTGGCACCCAGGGCGAGAAAACCTGTGGCGATCAGGTTCCGATCACGCTCCTCAGGCGAACCCGCCTTCAACAGGTCGCCTGCAATCTGCTCCATCAGAAAGCGGTCGAAGGGCACATCCCGGTTGAAGGCATCGATCACGTAGTCGCGGTAGCGCCATGCATGAGGAAAGGTGGGATTGCGGCTGAGACCGTCATTGCCGTTGGATTCCGCGTAGCGTGCCACATCGAGCCAGTGTCGCCCCCAACGTTCACCAAAATGAGGCGACGACAGAAGCTCATCCACCTTCCTTGTGATGGCCGGCTTACCGTGCTGCCTGACCTCCTCCTCAAAAATCCGGATCTCCTCAAGTGTGGGCGGAAGTCCCAACAGATCCACCTGAAGCCTGCGAAGGAGTGTTCCTGCCGAAGCCTCACCGACGGGCTCAATCGACTCCTCCTCAAGGCGGCGCAGGACGAAAAAATCGATGGCGTCCTCAGGCCAGTCCGTCATCTTCACCTTTGGGAGTTCCGGCGCGACAACAGGACGAAAGGACCATAGGGAGGAATCGTCGGGGTTCACCACAGCGACCGGCTCCTCCTTGGGGGCATGACCACCCTCCCGCGGATCCGGAGCCCCCATCTGCACCCACTTTTCGAAGTCCGCGATAATGTTCGGGGGAAGCGGCTTGTCGGGGGGCATTTCAGTCCCTTCATAACGAAGCGCCTGGATCAGGAGACTCCTGGCCGGATCTCCCGACATGATGATCGATCCGGTTTCGCCACCCTTCAATAGCCCCTCCCGCGTATCCAGGGCCAACTTCCCCTTCAGCTTGCCCTGCTCCTGCGAATGGCACTCATAGCAATGCTCCACCAGGACCGGCCGAATGCGGTTCTCAAAGAAGCGCATCTCCGCCGCCGTGAGGCCGGACGCCTGTCCCTGCCGTGCCTGCACCAGCAGGCACACTAGCAGGAAAGCAGCACACACCAATCGATTGTCGCGATTTAGGTCCATCGGGATTCTTCACGGTATGCCCCAGAGATCCACCCATGGCAAGGACGGGAATTCCGATCAACTATTCACCAAATGACGCCCATACA
>CAZKNW010000257.1:0-6123 GCA_964554035.1 uncultured Verrucomicrobiota bacterium | reverse complement strand
CCCATCGGGAAAAGTGGTGCCAGTCCCAGGGCGCATGAACTGATTTCCCAGACGGCGCCCGGAGAAGTTCTGCCGGAGGTGATCGAGTCCGATGCTGGTTTCCAGGTGATCAAGGTGCTGGAGGAGCAGCCGGAGACGCTTGTTCCCCTGGAGGAGGCCAGATCCATGGCGCGGCAGATGTTGACGAGGCGAAGGAGCGGCGAGCTTCAGCAGGCCCTGATGGAGGAATTGAAGAACGAGTTTGATGTGGTCCTGCACGAATCCGTGTTGGGTGCTGAAAAGAAATGATCAAACCGTTCCCCAGAATCATCCTGCCTCTGATCCTTGCGCTGCTGACAGCGTGTGGATCCCAGGATTCCTCCGTAAGGAAGGAGTCGGAGGAACGGGCAAACGGACCTGCCATTGAAAAGGTGACAGAGAGGGGGGCTGTGAAGGTCACGGTCACCGTGGACAAGGAGAACCCCACCATTGCCGACAGGATCCGGCTGGAGCTGAAGGTGGAAAGGGATGAGCAATACGAGGTTGGCCTGCCGCGATTCGGTGAAAAGCTCGACCAGTTCGGTATCACCGATTTCGATGACCTGTCCGAGGAGCTCGTTGGGGATGGGCGCATCCTTTCAGGGCGTGCCTACGAGCTGGAACCCTTCCTTTCCGGCGAATACACCATACCTCCCATGCAGGTGGAATTCTGGAAGGCCGGCGAGGAGGACCGTCACCAGATCGAGACCGAGGAGATCAGGATCAAGGTGTCCTCCGTGCTGGAAGGAACCGGCGTGCGGACCAACATTCATGACATCGTCGGCCCCATGGAGGTCCCGCCTCCACCATCTGCCTTCAAATGGTGGCATGGTCTGCTGCTTCTTGCGGTGGCCACCGGGGCCGTCTGGTTCTTCATGGCCTACAACAGTGAGAAGGCGATCGCAAAAGCCCCACCTGTTCCGGCACACGTGATTGCTTTCCAGCGACTCAAGGAACTGGGTGAGGCGGGTTATGCCGAGAAGGGAGAGTTCAAACTCTTCTTCCAGGAGTTGTCGGACATCCTGCGCGGATACATCGAGGGTCGATATGGCCTTCGGGCAACCGACCAGACCACGGAGGAATTCCTGCACGCCATCCGGGAATCCAGCCACTTTGGCCCGGAGCAGCAGCAGACGCTCAAGGATTTCATGAAGCTCAGTGATCTTGTGAAGTTTGCCGAACATCAGCCTGGTGATGAGGACATCCAGTCGGCCTTCACCCACTGCCGTGAATTCATCGTGGCAACGCAGGAGACGCCGGAACAATCCGGGACAGCGAGGAACTAGGCGATGCGTTTTGAATCTCCATTCTATCTCCTCTTGCTGCTGCTCCTGCCGCTGATCTGGTGGCTCAGGGCGGTGCTGGCCGGAACTCAGGCAGGCCTTCGGTTTTCGTCGGTCAGTCATGCCAAGCACTCGGGGCGCTCCCTTCGTCAGAGGTTGGGCTTTCTGCCGATGCTGCTTCGGTTGCTTGCCCTCGTCACCCTTGTCGTTGCGCTGGCCCGACCGCAGAAGGGGTTGGAACAGGTGAGGGAGATCAACCAGGGCGTGGCCATCGAGATGGTCCTCGACCGGTCCAGTTCGATGGGCGAGCAGATGAGCATGGACGGACAGCGGATGAATCGCCTGGATGTCGCCAAGAGTGTCTTTGAGGATTTCGTGCTGGGGAACGACGACAAGCTCGAGGGGCGTCCCAGCGACCTTGTCGGGATGATCACCTTTGCCCGTTATGCGGACACGGTGGCGCCACTGACCCTGGCCCATGGTGCCATGCCGGGTTTCCTGGATACCGTGAAACTCGTCGGTGAGAGGGAAAGGGAAGAGGACGGAACCGCCATTGGCGATGCTCTGGCCCTGGCTGCGGCACGCCTGAAGAAGGCGGAGGATGTCCTGGAACAGCAGGCGGGTCCGGGTGAGAAGGAGTATGAGATCAAGAGCAAGATCA
This sequence comes from uncultured Verrucomicrobiota bacterium, assembly GCA_964554035.1. GTDB lineage: Bacteria > Verrucomicrobiota > Verrucomicrobiia > Limisphaerales > CAZKNW01 > CAZKNW01. Next base: position 4,161 of record CAZKNW010000257.1, on the reverse strand, counting down.
TAATTCTGCTGACGGATGGCGCGCAGACGGCGGGCAAGCGGTCTCCGCTGCAGGCGGCGCAGCTGGCGGCGGAATGGGGCATCAAGGTGTATGCGATCGGCATTGGCGGGGAATCCATCCGCCAGCAGGGCAATCTTTTCGGGGCCTTCATGTCCGCGGGGAGAAACCAGATTGATGAGCGCACGCTCAGGACCATCGCGGATGAGACGGGTGGCATGTATCGGCGTGCGGATGATGCCGAGGCCCTTGTGGAGATCTACCGGGAGATCGATGAGCTGGAACGGAGCGAGATCGAGTCGATCCGCTTCGTGGACTACAAGGAGCTTTTTGTGCCCCTGGCCCTGCTGGCGCTGGGACTCCTGCTTCTGGAAGTGATTTTGAACACAACCCTGTTCCGGAGGGTTCCATAGGGATAGAGAGAATGCGGATCCTGAATCTTGAAATGCTGCACCTGTTATGGCTGATGCCGGTCCTTGTCGGACTGTTCATCCTTGCCGGTGTGAAGCGTCGTGCCGCCTTGAAGATCCTCATGGATGCAGGTGTCCTGAACCGGGTCCGCATGTCGGTCAGTCCGGTCCGAAGGCGTTGGAAGGCTGCCTTGGTGATCCTGTCCGTTCCGGCCCTGGTCTTTGCACTCTCTCGTCCGGGCTGGAACCCCAAGTCGAGGACGGTGGAGCGCCAGGGAAGGGACGTGGTGTTCCTGCTGGATGTCTCCAAGAGCATGCTGGCCGAGGATCTGGCACCCAACCGGCTGGAGCGCGCCAAGCTTGCCATTGCCGACTGCGTGGGAAGCCTCGAAGGGGACCGCGTGGCACTTGTCTCCTTTGCCGGCACCGCGGCGGTCAACTGTCCGCTGACCATGGACTACGGCTTCTTCAGGATGATGTTGGAGCAGGTGTCCACCGACAGCATCTCCCGGGGAGGTACGTTGATCGGCGATGCCCTTCGGAAGGTGCTTTCGGACGTGTTTGATGATCAGGTGAAGGATTACAAGGACATCATCCTTATCACGGATGGCGAGGACCACGACAGTTTCCCGATCGAGGCGGCCGAAGCTGCGGGCAAGGCGGGCGTCCGGCTGTTGTCGATCGGACTTGGGGATGAGAACGAGGGACGACGGATCCCCATCACCGATGAGACGGGAAGGAAGACCTTCATGAAGTATGAGGGACAGGAGATCTGGACGCGGCTCGATGCGGATACGCTTCGAAAGATGGTGAATGCCACGCCGGGTGGACGTTACCTGAATGTCGCGACCGGTACCATTGACCTTGGAAGGGTCTACCAGGACCTGATTGCCACTGCTGAGCGGCGTGCCCTGGAGGCCCAGACCGTAAAGACCTATGATGAGAAGTTTCAGATTTTTCTGCTGATCGCCTTTACGCTTCTCTGTGTTGAAGTGATGGTTCCCGAGCGCATTCGAAGATGAACATGCCAATCCACAAATCCAGATGGTTGTCGATGATCGGGTTCCTGTTCCTGACCGTCAGCCTGCTGCATGCCCGTTCGGCGCATGAGCTGGTGAGGCAGGGTAATGAGGCCTTTGGTTCCGGAGACCTGGATGCCGCCCTGGAGGCGTATCGCGAGGCGGATGTGCTCCAGCCCAATTCGCCGGAGGTGGCCTTCAATCGGGGTGCCGTGCTTTATCGACAGGAACGGTTCGATGATGCGGCTGAGGAGTTTGAGAAGGCGGCGACGCGCAGTGTGGAACCGGCAAAGGCCGCGCAGGCGCAATACAACCGTGGCAACTGTTCCTTCCGTGAGGCACAGAGACAGAGCGACAGCGATCTCCAGAAGGCGATCGAGGCGGCGGAGAAGAGTGTCCGGATCTATCAGGACGCCCTGAAGCTGGATCCCTCGTTCAGGAGGGCGGCGGAGAACATCGAGGTCGTGCGCCTTTTTGTGAAGCAGTTGCTGGATCGCCAGGCCCAGCAACAACAGCAGCAACAGCAGTCCAACCAGCTTCAGGAGCAGTTGAAGGAACTGGCCGAAAAGCAGGAACAGGAATCGAAGGAAAACCAGCAAGCCGCCGCCAATCCGCCCGATCCGCAACAGCAGCAGCAACAGGCACAGCAGGCGACGCAGGATCAGCAGGACCTTTCAAGGAAGAACGAGGAACTCTCGAAGCAGATGGAGCAGATGAGTGACCAGATGAACCAGCAGTCGCAGGCTTCGGACGATCCTCAGCAGCAGGCGGCCAGGGAGAAATTGGACCAGGCCCGGAAGAATCTGGATGAAGCCCGCCAGAAGCAGGAAGAAGCGCAAGATCAGTTGCAGAACCAGCAGCTTTCCCAAGCGGCGGAGAAGCAGCAGGAAGCGGCCGACAAGCTTAAGGAGGCCATGCAGGACCTTTCGGATCCCCAGCAGCAGCAACAGCAGCAGCAGCAGATGGCATCCAACGACCAAAAGGATCAGGAACAGCAGCAGGACCAGAAGCCGGGAGAGGAACAGAAGGGTGATGATTCGCAGCAGCAGGGAGAGCAGCAGCAACAGGGACAACAGCAGCAGCAGGCCGGAAAGCAGGAAGATGGCAAGGATGGCCAGAAGCCCGAAGAAGCGAGGTTGAGCGAATCGGCGGCGGGTATTCTCGACGAGGAGAAGGAGAACCGACGCCAGCGTCAACCCTTCCGGATTGGAAACATCCGCCCGGTGGACAAGGATTGGTAAATGGATTGGCGTTCAACAACAGGCTCGATCGACAAAGATCCCGCAGGCCCGCAGAAAAGGGGCTTCATGAAGGATCGTGTGCTGTTGTCGCTGGTGATGTTCGCCGTTCTTGTGGGTTCTTCCATGATGGTGCAGGCGGCCGAGATCCAGGTGGGAGCCGCCGTGGAAAGGCAGGAGGTTTACGAAGGGGAAGCCTTCACTTTTCAGGTGATCATCAATGGCTCTCGACAGGTTACCCAACCGGATGTCTCAGCGATCACCGATTTCGTGGTGAAGGGTGGGACTCCCTCCGATCATTCCCAGGTCAGCGTGAACATCGTGAACGGGCAGATGACCCGGACCGAGGTCCAGAAGGTCGCCTTCAACTACCAGTTGACCGCGAAACGGACGGGTGACCTGGTGATTCCCCCGGTCGTGGTGAAGGTCGAAGGGAAGACCTACCAGACGCAGTCCATCCGGATGAACGTTCAGAAGGCGGGGGAAACCGGGGAATTCAAGCTGCGGCTCAAGCTGCCCAAGGAAGAGGCTTATGTCGGCGAGATGATGGAGATGAAACTGGTCTGGTATATTGGACAGAGCGTGGACAATCGTTTCGCCTTTACCGTGCCCATTGCGGATGACCCGCGCTTCGATGTCCTTCCCATGCCCCTGGATGGTTTCAACCAGGGGGACCTGATCCGTGCCGCGGTCAATGGAGTGGAAGCCATCATGGTCAAGGGACAGGGCGATCTTGATGGGGCCTCATTCACCACCCTGACATGGCATGCCTACCTGATCCCGAGGGCGGACGGTCAACTGGATCTCCCGACCAGCACCGTTTCCTTCAGCGCGATCGTCGGCTACCGGGATCGCCAGAGGAGTGATCCCTTTGGTGGCTTCTTCGGTGGGCGCCGCGAGGCCGTGACCCGCAACCTGACCATCGGGACACTCGATCAATCCCTTCAGGTGAAGTCGCTTCCGGATGAAGGAAGACCCGATGACTTTGGCGGTCTGGTTGGCCAATTCCGCCTCAGCGCCACCGCCAATCCGCTTGAGGTGAATGTGGGAGACCCAATCACCCTGACGCTCGCCCTTTCCGGTCTGCCGGTCATGGACCATGTGGATCTTCCTTCCCTGAAGGGACAGAAGGAACTGGTCGGTTCCTTCAAGATTCCCGACGAGAGGGAGGCGGGCAAGGTCAAGGGACAGCACAAGTTCTTCACTCAGACCATCCGGGCGCTCAGTGAAAGCGTGAAGGAGATCCCGGCCATCAAGATGCCTTTCTTCAATCCGGATTCCGGCGAGTATCAGGTCGCAACGACAGCTCCCATCCGACTCGAGGTGAAGGAGACCAGGATCGTGACAGCGAATGATGCTGAAGGGGTTTCGGGTGGACAGGTCGAGAAGGGATCGGATGTGGAGGCCTCGGGCAGAGGCATCGCCCACAACTATGAGGGGATGGATGTCCTGGAGGATCAGGGCAACGGGCTCCAGGTGTTGAACCAGTCGCCGGTC
>CAZKNW010000256.1:0-6139 GCA_964554035.1 uncultured Verrucomicrobiota bacterium | reverse complement strand
GTGGCTGCCGCACTCAAGAAGTAACAGATTTCCAATAGCAGTCTTTCAAAGGCGATTTTCTTCCGAGAATCGCCTTTTTTCGTCGCTTACGTCTGCCAGGGCGCTCTTTGTCGAAGCGCTCAACCTCCACGGATTCTACTTTGGCGTGGCTTCGCCGTGGGGGTAGCGGTAGTCGGCCTTGTTGTCCATGGACACCCTGCGCGTGGATCCATCGGCGAGGGTGTAGAGAAAGAGCTTTCCTCCCGCATGGTAGACAATGGCGGATTCGTCCTTCATCCAACGGGGATAGTCGAACCATACCGGCTTGCCCTCTTCGTTGGCGAAGGGTTTCGCATTGGAAATGGTGCGCGTCTTGGCATCGAAGTCGGCCACATACAATGTCCGTCCTGGAACCTTCTGTTTGAATCCCTTGGTATAGTCGAAGCAGATTTTCTCTTCACTCGGTGAAATGCTGACGCGGTCCAGGAGACCTGTCTTGGCCAGTTCACACTGAATCGGCTCGAACAATGGCTTGCCCTCTGGATTGGGAGTCATGAGGTAGTAGCCACGTCGCTGTCCTGGAGGCCTGGATCCCACGAGAATTCGTCCATCGGTGAGACAGGTGTAAGCCCATGAATGATAGTCCTTGCCGGTCAGGGCGTATTCCTCGCCTGGCTTTGCACCCACCTTGCTAGCCATCACCTGATAGCCCCCGGTCTTCGGATTCTTGCGGTTCCAGATGGGGGTGTTCTTTCCGTCACGTGTCCATGTCTGGTTGAAATCGGTGTGCGTGCCGTCAGTGAGTTGATGCAGCCCTGTGCCATCCACGTTGATGATGTGGATGGCGGTCTTCCACTTGCCCACTTCCCGGTGATTCACCAGGCGTCGAAAGAAGACGAGCATGTCGCCGGTCTTGGACCAGGACGGCTTGAAGTCCCAATGGCCTGAGGTGAGCGGTTCTCCTTCAGGAGTACCGAGGACGTTGACGTGGATCTCGCCGTTTCTGTAGTAGGACGAACGAAATCCTTCCTCTCCAAGTACTGGCTGGAGGCAGAAGAGGGTGAGAATGCCTGCGGAGAGTAGGGATTCCTTGTAAAGGGACCTGATGGCAACGGACTTCATTTAAAAAAGGTGTCGGAACTGATTGAGACGTGATGCCTCCCAGTCGGGTTACAGTATCCGGGTCCGAAACCAGGAATGAAACGGGAGCGTAGCGCGGAGCTTCGTATGGGGAATGGATCGGTTCCACTTCATTCTCTGTTTTCTCTGCTTCCTCCAGTGGAGAAAAATCTCCCATTGAGCTCTGGACTCCCCGGAAAACACTGGATCGCCGGGGCTGTTTTGCGTATCTCTGCCCGCGCATGAAAGCCATTGCCGTTCACCCCCGTCAGCCCAATAGCGTACATCTGGAAGAAATTGAAAAACCATCCGTCGAGGACATTCCGGGTGGACGTGGGGTCTTGATGAAATCCATTTCCATTGGAGTGGATGCCACCGATGCCGAGATCAATGAGGGCCTCTACGGCAATCCTCCTCCCGGTGATGACTTCCTGGTGCTGGGACACGAGAGCTTCGGAATCGTTGAGGAAGTCGGACCGGCTGTTACGGAGGTGGAGCCCGGGGACTATGTCTGCTTCACCGTGCGTCGTCCTGGAGGTTCCATCTACGATGTCATCGGTCGTTCAGACATGACCAGTGAGGAGACCTATTACGAGCGTGGCATCAACCTGCTGCATGGTTGTCTGACGGAGTATGTAGTCGACAGTGCTGATTTTGTGGTTCGCATCCCGAAGACGCTGAAGCATATCGGCGTGCTTTCCGAGCCGGCCAGTGTATGCGCAAAGGCCATTGAGGAGGCCTACCTTGCCCAGAAGCGCATGCAGGTCTGGAATCCGAAGCGGGCCTTTGTCCTGGGTTCGGGGCAGATCGGTCTGCTTGCCACCATGATGCTTCGCCTCAAGGGGCTTGAGGTCCACACCCTTGCCCGCTCCCCCAGGGAAGGAAACCTCAAGGCGGAGATCGCCGAGGCCTATGGAGCGACCTACGTCAGCACCAAGGACGTCACCATGCAGGATCTCGCCCAAAAAGTGGGTCGTCCTGACCTGATCATTGAGGCGACCGGTCATTCCGGACTCGCCTTCGAGGCCATGGAGGTGTTGAACCTGAATGGTGTGGTGGTCTGGACCAGCATCACCGGAGGCGACCGCAAGATCGAGGTCCCTGCCGACAAGATCAACCTGGAGTGGGTACTGGGCAACAAGCTGCTTCTGGGTTCCGTGAACGGAAACGTCGACCACTTCAAGCTGGGCATCAAGTATCTCGCATTGGGTGAAGCAATGTATCCCGGCATTACCGAAAAGATCCTGACCAATCCGGTCAACGGCCTTGATAACTACGCCGAACTGATGAGGCTTCTGGTTGAGGACAAGTCGGCGCTCAAGGTTTACATGAACATCTGATCCATCATGCGAAAGAACCTGCTACTGATCTCGCTTCTGTTGCTGGCAACCGGTCTGTTCGGTGCCAGCAGGCCCAATGTGGTGATCATCCTTGTGGATGACATGGGCTATGGAGATCCAGGTTGTTTCAATGCGGAGTCCAGGATTCCGACTCCCCACATAAACCGGCTTGCGGATGAGGGGATGTGTTTCAGGGATGCCCATGCCCCCGGCCCCCTTTGTCACGTCTCCAGGTATGGTCTGATGACGGGCGAGTTCCCCTTTCGCACCAATGTCGGCAGGTGGAGTCGCCAGCCTGTGATCGAGCCTGGCCAGGTGACGGTGCCATCGCTCCTGAGGGATTACGGCTACCAGACGGCAATGGTAGGCAAGTGGCACCTGGGTTTTCGGGAGGAGGGATATGACAAGGCGCTGGCGGGAGGTCCGGCAGATCGTGGTTTCCACAGCTTCTTCGGGATTCGTGCCTCAACCGATATTCCTCCCTATTTCTACATCCGCGGAAACCGTGCCGTTACGCCCCCGACCGACACGATTGCTGCGAATAACAGCGAAGGCTGGACGAGGATCCAGGGGGCCTTCTGGCGGGAGGGAGGCATTGCTCCGGACCTTCAGCTGAAGGACGTGCTGCCGCGGTTCACGGAGGAGGCCGTCGAGGTGATCCACAGCCATCATTCCGAGCAGGGGGATCAGCCCATGATGCTCTACCTCGCCTACCCGGCACCTCATACTCCCTGGTTGCCCAGTCCGGCCTTCGAGGGAAAGAGCGGAGCCGGCATGTTCGGTGATTTCCTCATGATGGTGGATGATGAAATCGGCAAGGTGTTGAAAGCCCTCGAAGAGACTGGAATGTCTGATGACTCCCTTGTGATCTTCACTTCCGACAATGGACCGGTCTGGTACGACGAGGATGTCGAGCGTCTGGGTCACGATTCATCCGGAGGACTTCGCGGCATGAAGGCGGACGCTTGGGAAGCGGGTCACAGGATGCCCTTCATCGTGCGTTGGCCCGGGGTGGTCAAGCCCGGGTCTGAATCCCACCGGACGATCTGTTTTACCGATGTCCTGGCCACCTGTGCAGAGATGGTGGAAGCGGAGCTGCCGGAGGGTGCCGGATCCGACAGTGTCAGTTTTCTTCCAACGTTGAAGGGAGATCGCCAGGCCCCAAGGGAACCAATCGTGATGCAGTCCGCCCATTTCATGATCCGCGATGGAGACTGGAAGTTCATCGACGGCCTGGGCTCGGGCGGATTCTCCCAGCCGAAGAAGGAAAGGCCTGTTCGGGGAGGACCAACCGGCCAGCTCTACAACCTTTCGAGGGATCGAGCAGAAACGAAGAACCTCTTCCTGGAGAACCCTGAGATCGTCTCCCGCCTGAAGGAGAAGATGAAGGACATCATAGGGACCGGAAAGAAGCGTCCCTAGGCGGCTCAACCCTACGATGGGCGGTCCAGAAGGTCTCGAACCTTGAGGAGGAGATCGTTGTTGCGAAAGGGCTTCTGGATGAATTGCGTGGATTCATCAAGCTCGAGGTCACCGGCTGCCTTTTCAGGACTGTATCCACTCATATAGAGTACTTTGAGTTCCGGAGCCGTCTTCCTGAATTCCTCGGCTATCGCATGTCCTCGCATGCCCGAGGGAAGCACAAGATCCGTGAGCAATAGATCGAATCCACCCTTCTCCTCCTTCCAGATCTTCAGGGAATGGGGTCCATCGACGGCCGTGTGAACCCTGTAGCCCTGCCTACCCAATAGCTTGGAGACGAACCTCAGTATGTGCTGTTCGTCCTCGACGAGGAGGATCCCTTCCCTACCGCGGGGTTTGGAGGAGGGTTTCAGTTCTTCCGTCAGGGTCTCTTCCGGAGCGATGGCAGGAAGGAAGACCCTGAAGGTGGAGCCCTGTCCGTTGGCTTCATCCAGCTGAATCCAACCTTGGTGCTCCTGAACGATACCATAGACCGTTGCGAGTCCCAGCCCGGTCCCCTTGCCGACCTCCTTGGTGGTGAAAAAGGGATCAAAAATCCTTCCGCGGATGGATTCAGGAATACCTTCGCCCGTGTCTGAAACGGCAAGGCATACAAAGGAACCCGATCTGGCGCTGGATTCCCGTTTTGAAGAATCCTCGCTCATGGTCTCGGTGGTCAGCATGAGCTTGAGGTGGCCACCCCGCGGCATGGCGTCGCGCGCATTCAAGGCGAGGTTGGTGATGACCTGATCAATCATGACAGGATCACCTTGGATCTGGGGGAGCCCTGGTTCCGTTACGAACTCCACGAGGATCTCCTCACCCAGCAACCGTTGCAGCATCCGGGAAAGGTGGCTGCACTGCTCCGAGAGGTCGATCGTCTTGGGCATCATCTTCTCCTGCCGACTGAAGAGGAGAAGCTGCCGAACGAGAGAGGCTGCACGGGAACAGGCCTCTCCAGCGTCGTTGAGAACCAGGGTTTGCTCGGCCTGATCCATCCCGTCCTCCTTCGCCAAATCGATGTTGCCCGAGATGATCGTCAGCAGGTTGTTGAAATCGTGGGCAATGCCCGCCGCCAGCTGGCCGATGGATTCGAGTTTCTGGGACTGCCTGAGCTGGTCCTCGAGGTTCTTTTGATCGGTGATGTCCCGAACCACACCCAGCATTCTCACCGGATTCCCTTCTTCGTCGCACTCCACGTCACCCTGTTCGTGAACCCATCGAATGGTCCCGTCAGGGCGAATGATACGATGCTCGATGCTATAGGGTTCGTTCCTCTCGATCGAACGGGTTGCCGCCCTCTGGACCGATTTCCGATCCTCGGGATGGACCAGGGAGTAAAAGGTTTCAACGCGGTTGTCGAACTCCTCGCTGCTGACACCGAAGATACGGCAGCACTCGCGGGACCAGGAAAGCGGCTTGTTGCGGGTTGGGTCAGAGGTCCAGCTTCCGACCCGGCCCACTTCCTGGGCGCGGGCGAGGATGGATTCGCTCTCGCGCAGGGCCTGTGAGGCCTCTTTTCTTTCCGAAACGTCCCGGGCAAAGGCGAGGATCAGGGAATCCCCCTGCTGTTGGAGCCGGGTGATGTGGACCTCGACCGGGAATCTGGAACCGTCCTTCCGCACATGTTCTCCTTGAAAGAGCAGGGACTCACGATCCTTCAGATCGGAGATGATCGAGGTGAGATGCTCGGCATCGGCCACATTCTCTTCAACATCCCAGATGCGTAGTTTCAGCAGCTCCTGCCTCGAGTAGCCAAGGGTCTTGCTGGCAACTTGGTTCACCCGGAGGAAGCTGCCGTCGACTCTGAGCAGGAAGATGGAATCTCCCGCATACTCGAAGAGATTGTGCAGCAACCTCTCGGATGCCATGAGTTGTCCTTCTGAGACAACCTGGTCGTGGATGTCCCGCCCCACCGACTGCAACTCGACGATGTTTCCGGATTCATCAAAGAAGCCCCGATCCAGCCAAAGCTGCCACCGCCACGCGCCGTCTCCCCTGAGAAAACGATGGCGGTCTGAGTTGATGGGGCGATCAGGGGTGAGATGGGCGATTCTTTCGCGGACCATCTCGCGGTCGTAGTCGGAGATGAGGGAATAAAAACTGGATCCGATCGTTTCCTCGCGGCTGACGTTGAAGTATCTCAGATAGGCCTCGTTCACGAACAGACGGGTGCCATCAGGTTTCCAACGGACAATGAACTCCGTCTGATCCTCGACCACCGCGCGATAGCGCCTTCC
>CAZKNW010000255.1:0-6159 GCA_964554035.1 uncultured Verrucomicrobiota bacterium | reverse complement strand
CTGCGTATAGTCCATGCTGTCCGCGGCGGAGAGAGGGAACTGGTAGGGCAGGGGCTCTGGTCGCTTCTCGTAATTGGGTACGTAGTCGCGCTTCTCGTAACTGAGTGGTGTGCGCTTTGCCAGGAAGCCCTCATAGGTCGCGAGGCGGTCCTTGCCGATCGACCAGAGGATACCCTTCTTCAAAAGGGTGTGGAATTCCGGGCGGGACCAGACACGCTCGTCGTGGCCGCTGGCGGTGTAGAAGACACGTCCCTTGCCCTGTTCGCGCACCCACGTCCACGGCTCGGGCTCCTTGTGGGGATCACCGGGCATGGCATCGCGTACCTGCAGGACGGTGCGGCCTTCAGGGTGATGGTTGTTGTGGAAATAGGTCTCGTCCCAGGCCTCCATGGCCGGGACATCGCGAATCGCCGGGTGATCCTTGAGGAGCGTGCGTGGTGTGAAGACTCCGGTCTGGTGGCTCTTGAAACGGGCTCCCACCAGCTTGTCGAAGCCGGGTTCATTGGAGAAACACCAACTGGCACAATGGATGGGCAGGAATCCCTTCCCAGACTCCACGAACTGTTTCAGGTTGTTCCATTGATGCGGCTCGATGGTGGCATGGTTGGCGTAGAGCAGCAGGGCATCGAATCGGTTCAGGTAATCCGCGTTTCCCAGCGCTTCCTCGACCGTCCGGACATAATCGAAGTAGATCGCATCCCGGCCCAGGGCCTGGGAGATCATGGGGAAGAACTTGTCGGAGGGATGGTGCTCTCCAGCGTGTCCAAGAAAAAGGACACGGACCGGGCCGTCGGTCGCGGCCTGCATGGGCGTCCATGGGAACAGGAGGGCAAGAACGAGCAGGTGCTTGAAAATCTTCAGATTCATGTCGAATTCGATCGAGGTGAGTCTCGACACTATGACACCACCAGCCCGGGAGGCTAGCCCCTTTCAGTCGACTTTTATGGGAAAATGGACGTAGGAAGGGAGTTGAGTTAGGAAGGCAGGAAGGAAGGAACAGCTTCCCGAGAACCAGAAAGGAGTAAACTTTTTTTGAAGCGAAATCGGTGGCTTCTCTGAATCTGCGGGAAACATCTCGGGTGGGGCTGTCATACCTTCTCCTTCCCAATCTGTGGGTCCCCTGCCTGTCCCGCGACTCCGGTGAAATCTTTGGTATACTGTCCCTCTTCTAAAAATCGGACTTGGAGCCGATGGCTGCCCGTCGCAGACTCCTGCCAGCATGAGACACGCCCCCATTTCCTCGAAGCTCTTTGCCTCCAACCGCAACCGCCTTGTCAAGAAGCTGGCCCGTGGGTCGGTGGCCTTTGTGAATGCCAATGACGTTCCGGAAAAGAATGCGGATGGCACGCTCATGATGGAGCCCAGTTCCGACCTCTTCTACCTGACCGGCATCGAGCAGGAGGAAAGCATCCTGGTGCTGGCGCCCAATCCCTTCGACCCCAAAATGCGGGAGGTCCTCTTCATGAGGGAGCCCAGTGAGCACTTGAAGATCTGGGAAGGGCACAAGCTCAGCAAGGAGGAGGCCTCGAAGATCTCCGGAATCAAGGAGGTGAAATGGCTCTCGGAGTTCGATCTGGTCTTTCGCTCGCTCATGTGTGAATCGCAGCATGTCTACCTCAACACCAATGAGCACCGCCGTGCCACGGATGTGGTGGAGACGCGGGATCTGCGTTTCATCCGGGAGGTGCAGCGGAAGTTTCCTCTTCATGACTACCGGAGACTGGCTCCCATTCTCCACGAGCTGCGCCCGGTGAAGTCCAAGGCCGAGGTCGACCTGATCAAGAAGGCCTGTGGCATCACACGCGATGGCTTTCATCGGGTCCTGAAGTTTGTGAAGCCCGGGGTGAACGAGATGGAGGTGGAGGCGGAATTTGCCCATGAATTCATTCGCAACGGCGCCAACTTCGCCTACACGCCGATCATCGCTTCCGGGGAGAATTCCTGCGTCCTGCACTACCTGCAGAATGACCAGGTCTGCCAGGATGGCGATGTGCTGCTCCTTGATGTCGGTTCCGCCTATGCGAACTACAATTCCGACATGACCCGCACCATCCCGGTGTCAGGAAAGTTCACCAAGAGGCAGAAGCAGGTCTACAAGTCCGTGCTCCGTGTCACCCGCGAGATGATCAAGCGCTCCACGGTGGGCAAGGGCCTGCGCGACTGGCAGAAGGAGGCGGAAAAGCTGATCGAGGAGGAATTGCTGAAGCTGGGCCTCATCACGAAGACCGACATCAAGAAGCAGCCCAAGGACCGTCCGGCCCTGAAGAAGTATTTCATGCACGGCCTCGGCCATTCCATGGGACTGGACGTCCACGACGTGAATCCCGTCAACGCCAAGCTTGCCGAAGGCTGGGTCATGACCGTCGAACCCGGGATCTACATCCCGGAGGAAGGCTTCGGCATCCGCCTCGAGAACGACATCCTCGTGACCAAGAAGGGGCCGATCGACCTGATGGGTGACATCCCGATCGATCCCGATGAGATCGAGGATCTGATGGCAGGGTGATGTTTCTGGAACAGGAGGAAACAGAGGGAACATAGATGAACCGCACCATACTGGATCATCGTCCGAGGCGATCTTTGTCTACTTGGATATTGGTGGTGGTTGCCATGACTGTTTTTGGCTGCTCTAGAAACCAGAATGAGGTTTCGGAGGAAGATGGTCTGGTAGTGCACTTTGCCATCAATGAAGATCATTCGCCTGAATTTGGGATTAGTGGAGTCGTTCTCGGTTATTACTATTCTAGCGACGAAGGTTCTTTCGATCTAAACGTGGGCGATCCTTTAGGAGCCCTAGGGGAATCTGGTTCTGGCAACTCCGCTGTTAGGATCAGTGGAACATATTCCATTTCAGAAGAAGGTATTATTGATCTTGAGATAGTCTCCGAATCGGATAGGGATTTTAGAATCCAACTTTTGGGGATTTCAGCAAATAAGGATGATCAGAGGCCCAGCGATGATATTCATGAAGTCATGAGCATCTTGGCGGGTAAACAAACCAACAGCCTCCAAGCGCATGTTCTTTATACATGGGAATTATAAATTAATGTCTATGCTACAGGGGTAACTCGATACCCCAGCTCCTTTCGACGCTTCTCAGCGCCCTGTAATGCCTCTTCCTTTTCAACGATGGATTGGCTGCCTTCGGCATTGAGCATGCGGGATTCCTCGGCGCTGTAGGCGCTGTCGGGTTGGAACTTGGGCGGGACGTCGCTTTTGCCGTAGATCGCTTCGACCCGACGGCTATGATTGCCCAACTGACAACATCTTGCGCCAGGTTTTGAGCGGATCTACCTTGGGACTCCGCCATGAGCATCTTTCTTTTTCCAGCAATCGGTGCCGTCGTCTGGTTCCTGGTGATTGTCTGGGATTTCAGGGCGAAGGAACTGACCCCGGCGTTGTTTTGGGCGCGATTGATCGTGCCTGCCGTGGTCGTTGTTCTGTGTGTGGTCGCGTTGGTTTCGATTTTGACGAAGGGGTAATACCGCAGTGGTTTCGAGGATGCCAATTGACTCAACAACATTTGAGCGTGTTCGGAGAAGCGTCCTGAAGGAGGTCGCTTCCGGATTCGATGCTGATGGAGGAACCCACCGGCGCCAGGTGGCCGAGGGGCAGCTGCACTGTTTCGAGTTTGGAGTTCATAAAAGAGGTGGTGCCTTCTGTGTCGACATGGGGTTCCATTTTGCTTCCGTTCCCTCTTTTGAGTCGTTTTCCGCTTCGGCGAAGCTCAAGCATCCACAACCGGATTCCTGTTGGCTGCATCGCCGATGGCGTAGCGAAGAAAACAGGCAGTTTGTTGACTACGGGGAGACACTGGAGGATGCAGAGAGAAACCTTCGAAAGATCGTGAGTGACACCCTACGGTTTCTGGATGAAGTCGAAAGGCTGGTGGGTGACGGAAGTAAACTTCTGGACTTGCTGCCCCCGGAGAGATTGCGTGGTGACGCAGAGATATTTCAGAAATTCATGGCGTGTCCTGACCTGGAACAGCGGGATCGGATTTCTGATTCCATGACGATTCGCAAGCTCTTTCCTGGGTGGCTTCCTCACGTTTCGCCGACTTGCATTCTGCTTGCCTATCTCTCAAGGAAGTTCGGGCGACATTCACTGGTGGCGGAGTACCTCGCGGTGACTCAATTACCTGGGCAGGGGCATATCATGTTGCCCAAGACTCGAGGATTGATTGAACCGCTGATGAAGGTTCGCGATGAATAGGGAACACAATGCCTCGAAAACAGAGAGATCCACAACGTAGCATCGGGCAGCAAAAGGTTGCCTTGCGTCGGTGTCGGGCAGGTGCCCAATTCAACGTGGTCTGGATCTTTGGTTCACTTGTTCTGCTGTTCTCCTGCTGGCATTTCGAGCTTCACCTTTTCGTTTGGATCGTGGGGGTGGGTTCGCTTCTTTCCGGGCTTGTTGGATTCGCATCCTTTTTCTCGGCCGGAAGAGCCAAGGCAGCCAGGATTTCGGAGATCGAAGAAGGCGTAGATTGATTAGGGGAGGCCCGTCAGGATTGTTGATCGTCCGATGGATGAGAGCCTGAACGCGAAGCAAACCAAGGGTTTACCTCAATACCCCAACTCTTCCCTCCGCTTCTCGGCGTTCGGCAAAGCCTCTTCCTTCTCTGCGATGGATTGGGTGCCTTCGGCTTTGAGCATGCGGGATTCCTCGGCGTTGTAGGCGATGTCGGGTTGGAACTTGGAGGGGACATCGCTTTCCTCATAGATGGCCTCGACGGGGCATTCGGCAACGCAGGCCGTGCAGTCGATGCATTCATCGGGATCGATGACCACCTGCTTGTCGAGGGGATAGAAGCAGGCCACGGGGCACACCTCCACACAGTCGGTGTAGCGGCAATCGACGCACTTGCTGGTGACGATGTGGGGCATGGGGTGGTGAAAAGGTAACCGGATTGGAGCGAGACGCTCCCATAACCGGCAGACGGGACGTCTACCACCACGGCTTCACATGGATTGTGGTGGTGGGCGTCCCGCCTGCCGTTTCTTGGGGCGTCCCGCCCCAAGAAACGGCAAAGCCTTTACGCCTCGGCGGCTTCGGCGACGGTTTCTTCCTGGAGTTCCTGGAAGCGTCCGTGGGCGCGGTATTTCTCGTAGCGCTTCTTGAGAAGGTTGTCGGTGGAAAGCTTCTGCAGGGTCTTGAGGTTCTTGGTCAGGGCCTTCTTCAGGGCTTCCGATGTGGTGGCCGTGTCGTTGTGGGCACCGCCGAGTGGTTCGGGGACGATGTCATCGACGAGCTTGAGCTTCTTCAGGTCCTTGGCTGTGATCTTCAAGGCCTCGGCGGCCTTGGGTGCGGCGGCGCGATCCTTCCAGAGAATGGCGGCACATCCTTCGGGGCTGATGACGGAGTAGTAGGCGTTCTCAAGGATCAGCACGGAATCGGCGACCCCGATGCCCAAGGCACCACCGGAACCACCCTCACCAATGACGGCTGCAATGATGGGCACCTCGAGGAGCATCATCTCCCGGAGATTGACGGCGATGGCCTCGGCGATGTGGCGTTCCTCGGCCCCGATGCCGGGGAAGGCGCCTGCGGTATCGATCAGGGTGATGATCGGCAGTCCGAACTTGGCGGCCATCTTCATGAGGCGAAGGGCCTTGCGGTAGCCTTCGGGGTAGGCGCAGCCGAAATTGCGGAGGATGTTCTCCTTGGTGTCGCGTCCCTTCTGGGTGCCGATCACCATGACCTTCTGATCCTCAAGCCGGGCAAAGCCGCCGACCACGGCGCGGTCATCGGCAAAGGCACGGTCTCCATGGAGTTCTGAGAAATCGGTGAAGGTGGACTTGAGGTAATCGAGGGAGAAGGGGCGGCGTGGGTGGCGTGCGATCTGGACGCGCTGCCATGCCGTGAGATTCGTGTAGGTCTGCTTCCGTGTGGCCTCGAGCTTCTTCTCGATGGTCTTGATCTCCTCCTTGATGTCGATACCCAGTTCACCGGAATCGGACTGGCTCTTCAGTTCCTCCAGCTTCTGCTGGAGTTCGAAGATGGGTTTCTCGAAATCGAGTTGATGCTTCATAAGCGGCGCAGATTAGGAGGCCGGACGGGGGCTGACAACCGGGAAAACAGGGGGCGATTTGGGGGTGCTTGGGGGCGGAAGGACTCGAAACGGCCCGGAACGGGACAATCGTGTGGCATCGCGGG
>CAZKNW010000254.1:0-6179 GCA_964554035.1 uncultured Verrucomicrobiota bacterium | reverse complement strand
TGGCGGGCTTGTCATCCACCACATAGACATTGATCGGATCATCAAACTTCTTCTTCTCGGCCTTCTGGCCCTTGGGTTGGAGATCGACGATGCGGCTGATCCGCTCGACCACAAGATCCTCCTTGAAGGGCTTCACCAGGTAGTCGCGAACACCCATCTTGGCGATACGGGTGACGTTGTCGCGTCCTGCCTCGGCCGTGAGCATGACCACGGGGATCTTCTTGAGATCCGGGTCCGCCTTGATCTTGGCCAGCGTCTCATACCCGTCCATGACCGGCATGGTGATGTCCAGGATGATCACGTCCGGCTTCTCCCGGGAAGCCACCGCAAGTCCCTCGACCCCGTTGCACGCCTCAAGAATCCTGCAGTTAAACTTCTTGAAGGCCCTGCTGATGATCAGCCTGATCGTCTTGCTGTCGTCGACTGATAGTATTTTGACTTCCATTTAACTCTCCGTTTGCTCGCTGTTGTTTTCTGATTTGATCAATACCTCAACGATCAGTCGCTGATCGTATGACTTGAAGAATATCAAGCGACGCGTTGTGTCGCTCGTGCCGTCCACCTTGAGGCCGCTGCCCCTGAGGATGGAGGGAATGGTGAGCCTGCACTCAAGTCCCCTGTCACACAGGCAGGACTTGATCTGGCCGACCACCATGTTTGAAATCTCACCCAGGGTGTCGTTGACCATCTCCGGGTCATCCAGTTCCTCGTCGGACATCCCGAGGAGGGTTCCGCAGACCTGCTTGGAAAGGTCTCCCTCAAAGTAGAGGTAGACGACTCCGTTGACCTTGCCCAGGAATCCGACCGAGGAAGCCACTGAACATTCAATGGGCTGGGCCGCGCCTGCCACGGACAGATGTTCAATCGGCGCATTAAGCATCATTGAGAACACCTCGGCGACCGCGGCCTGGACCATCTCGTCCATCTCCTCGGTCATGATATCAGCTGTCTGATCGGCTATCATCTTCTTCTGTGATTGGGTGACTCCTCGCCTTGAAGTGTTCTCGGGTCGGAGTCGGATTCTCTTCAGTCGTTGGTTCGGTCACCTTCCGGAAACGGTTCAGAATCGAATTCCACTTCGATCCTCTGGGATCGCACTACCGGCTCGCAGGACGTGTTCGTGTCGGGTTCCCCGATCCGTTTCTCGATCGGGATCTCCCAGGGCTCGGTCACCGTATGGTTGGCCTTGAGCCTGAAGGGAGGGGTTTCGGTGTCAGTGATGGTATCGGCACCCTCACCAAAATCTTTAGCCAGCATCCAGACATCCACACCCCGTGGACACTTTTCCACAAGCAACTCCCTCGCCGTATTCAGGCGGCAAAGTGTCATGGAGGTCTTGTTGACGGGATTGGACATGGGATTCAGAGGTTTGCAGAGGCCGATTCGATCTTTTCAAGGGTGTCCACCTGGACCACACGATCGATGTTCAGGATGGTCTTCACGTCCCCCTTGACCTTCGCGAGGCCCTCGATGCAGGAGGCATCGAGGTTACTGCCAAATTCAGGGGCCGGCTCCAGATCGTCATCCCCGAGGCTCACCACCTCCTCGACGGCATTCACAAGGAGGCCGACAAGAGTCCGGCGTCCGGAACGGGAGGTGACCTGGACCACGATGATGCAGGTCCTGTCATCCTCGGCGGCAACGTCCATGGAGAACTTGATCCTGAGATCCACAACCGGGATGACCCTTCCCCGCAGGTTGATCACCCCCTTGATGTAGGGGGGCATCTGAGGCAGTGGCACCATCTCCATGACGCGGATGATCTCCTTGATCTGCAAGACGCTGATTCCATAGGAATGGTTGGCCAGTCGAAAGGTCAGGAACTTGTTTACCCTGCCCCCCTTGGAGGAAATCTTCTCTTCTATGGATGCTACTGCCATGTAAATCAAAACTGATTGTTATTCGACAACACATGTCTAATCGGATTCACCAACCCGAACTTTAGCAGGCAGGGCGCAATTGTTTGAAATCAGGGCCTTCCTGGAAGGCTGCTGCCGGAGGCAACCCGGAATCAAGGCGACCAGGGATCGTGTCGATGTAAAGGGACCCGGCGAGGGCGATGCAACCGCTGTGCCGGAAAGAGCCCGAACAGCGGACCAGCATGACAAGCGAGACCCAACAGACACTTCCACTCCTCGCGTGCATGACCTGCTCCATGCTGTTGTTTCCGGGGATCTGGCTGATGCAGAGGCGACGACTGACGGATGCGACCAAGTGGAACATAACGGTCAACCACCTGACCGCCTCCATGGTCCTTGTTGCAGCCAACGCCCTTGCACGATTGATCCTTGCCGGTGGCCCGCTTCACACTTGGCCAGAAGGGGTCAACGACTTCGTCATCATCATGCTGAAGACCCTTGGAGGACTGGCTGCCGTCAACCTAGCCCTCCTTGGCATGGGCCACAGGATCAGGCTCAGGGAACTCCTCCTGGTTTCAGGATGGATGGGAGGCCTGCTCCTACCGATGCTGTCGGCAATCCAGTCAGCAAACGGCCCCTCGCCCATGCCCGACCCCGCTGGCCTGGCTGGATTCATTCTACCGGGAGCCACAACCGCCATGGCCCTTTCCCTTCTCACCAGGTCCGGCGACACCCGGGGCGAAACCACCTCGAAGCAGGGAACCTTGGAAGGCCTCCTCATGGCAACGGGGTGGATTGGACTGCTGGGTTCCCACCTTTGCGCGGCCGGGTTCCCGATTCAGGAGATCCGGAACCAGCTCTTCCTTTCACTCACAGGAGCGATGCCCGTGCTGATCATTGTCTCCTGTCTGAGTCGCAACCGTGACGCTTCATCCAGCATGCCCCTGACCGGCGCATTGTTGCTGGGGGCTGCAGGTATCATCAAGGGAGGTATTGTCCCTGGCCTGATGCTGGGTGCCTTGGGTGCCTTGCTGGACGTCGTCCTTGAAGGCCTGATCCACCGATTCCCCGAAAAGCGGGCATGGAGCACAGGAGGCCTCCTGACCGCACTTTCATCAGTATCAGTCCTTGCCATGACTGGAAGCCTCAAGGAACTCCCCGGGCAACTCACCCTTGTGGTATTCACACTCCTCCTCTCCGGCCCCTGCTTCTTCCTTTTCATGCGGGTCGCCACAGGAAGGATGCCTCGTGGAAAGATCTCAGACGAAGGTGCGAAGCAAGGCTCTGAGGCATCGGGGACAAAGGAATTCCAAGGGCGAAGCAAACACCGGAACCGGCCCCTCATCATCAACCACACAACCGCTCTCGAGACCGTCACGGACCAACTGCCCTATCCTTCGGTCATACTCTCAAACGACAACCACGTGACGCACGCGAATGAAAGGGCTCTCAAACTGTTTCAATGGAGAAAGGGTTTGGTGAACGGCACGTCCCTCCAGAACCTGTTCCGGGTGATCTCGGAAGGACCAGAACCACAGGCTGACGGGACTCTCTTTGAGCTTGCTCCCACAATCCGCCTTTCCCCGCTGGAAGCACGAGACATCTACGAAGCCACCGTATCCCCGCTTTCGGAGCCATGGAACGATCGTCGCCTGGTAACCTTTGAAAAGGTGGCGGAACCCACGCTGATGGACACAACCATCTTCTTCCGGAAAGACGAGCAGGAGAGGAACGAAACCACCCACCGGATACTTGGGCAGATCCAGGAGGGCATCCGGAGGTGTCTTCAGGAGATCGTGGGACTGTCGGATCTGGCTGCTTCAGGGAGTCGTTCGCCCACCAGCATTGCCGAAATCAGGAGGTCTGGCCTCAAGATCCGCCACATCCTCGAT
Source organism: uncultured Verrucomicrobiota bacterium (assembly GCA_964554035.1). Classification (GTDB taxonomy): domain Bacteria; phylum Verrucomicrobiota; class Verrucomicrobiia; order Limisphaerales; family CAZKNW01; genus CAZKNW01. Next base: position 2,428 of record CAZKNW010000254.1, on the reverse strand, counting down.
GATGCACGAACCTACGAGCGACTGATCGACAACCATCTCCTTCCGGATCACCGCCCCATCCGTCTCAGGGAAATGATCGCCCATGTCTCCACCGAACTGGATGAGATCCACGCCCTTCATCTCCATTCCACTGTTTCCGACCGCTGCAGCGAAATGTTGCTGGGCGATGAGCACCTGCTGTCACAGGCCATCCGATGCCTTGCCCAGCAGGCCTGCGGTGGCATTCCAGGTTCCTCATGCAATCTCGTCGTGGAACCCGCCGGGGAAGAAGGGGAACTGATTCGCTTCAAGGTCACCACGAAAGAAAGCAGCCCTCTCCATGACCTCAACGAAAAGGGGCTCCCCACCGTGGATCACCCGAGCAAGCCCGCAGGAATGGGGCTTTCCCTCTTGAGGAATCTCGCGACGCGCCTTGGTGGGCAATCCGGCTTCAAGGCAGGACAGGTTTCCGAGATATGGTTCACACTGTCCTCGCAGAAGGTTCCCGTCGACCTGCTTGAGGAAGAATGCGGGCCGGACACGGAAGCGCACCGCCGGAACTTCCACAGGGCACGGATCCTGATCGCAGCGGCCAACCCCACGGAACAGCAGATCCTTTCCGGCCATCTCGACAACTGGAACCTGCACCACCAATGTGTCGCCTCCAAGAAGCAGGCCCTCACGGAACTCCGCACCACCTATGAGGCAGGCAAGCCCTATCACATAGCGGTGATCGACGAGCATCTCGAGGATGCCTATGGAACAAAACTCAGCATCTCCATCCACAGGGACTACGTCCTCAGGGACACCGTCACCCTCCTGATGACATCGGATTTCTGCCGAAGGGATGACTCAAGGATGACGGAAGCAGGCTTTGTGACCTTCATGACCAAGCCGATCACTTCGCCCGTGACCTTTCACGATCACCTGAAACTGGCATGGAGCCATGCCATCCATGATCTCACCCTCGAAACCGGTGAAGTCCATGCACCGGACGCTCCACTACCCTTCGTCATCCTCGTCTCGGACCATCCAGAAGACTTTCGGAACCTCATCATTCCGGCACACCTCCAAAACCACCTGTCGCTCCTCTGCATGGGCAGCAACGACCCGCGACTGCCCGAACTGGAAGGCAGTCTTCACGAGTTGATCTTTGTGGACGCAAGGCTTGAAAGCGACCCGCTTGTCCTGACCCGCAAGATCCGCCACCACGAACCCGGGACGCGGAGGACCCCCATCATCGCGATCCATGCCCCGGAGTCCCTCGCAAGACAGAACCGGTGCCTGCAGGCAGGCATGGATGAGATGCTTCCCGGCCCCCACTCCTGCAAACAACTCGTCCAGACCATCAACAAGTGGTGCGCGACAGAGTTTTCGTGGGAACAGGAGCCCATTGCCTTGGAACAGGAGATGCCCGAGGCCTCAGGGGAAACCAGTGCCGAGGAGGGTTTTGCTGAACTGGATCAGGCAAGGCTGGACGACCTGAAGATGCTGATGGAGGAGGATGGAGAAGCCTTTCTTGTCGAGATCTTCGAAACCTTCCTGACCGATGCAAGGAAACGCATCGATCTCATGGGCACCAGTCTGGCTGAAGACAACGCCCTTGAGACCCGCACCCAATCACACGGACTGAAGGGCGCCTGCCGGAACATTGGTGCGACGGAGATGGCCCGCAGCTGCCAGGCACTCGAAGACCGTGCCATCGAATCCGACCTTTCCGAAGGCGAGGCCCTGCTCCAGGCAATTGTCCGCGATCTGGACGCCGTGGAAAGGTCACTCAACAGGGAACTCCAGAACCTCCAGGCAGGAACTGTGAATCAATAACCTTCCGGGTGCGCCTTGTGCCAGTTCCAGGCGGATTCGATAATCTGCTTGAGTCCCGGATACCTGGGTTCCCATCCCAGTTCATTCCGGATCTTCTCACTTCCTCCGACCAGGATGGCGGGATCCCCCGGACGCCGGGCAACGACCTCTGCAGGAATGGGATGTCCCGTCACTTCACGGGCGGTCTCGATGACCTCCCTGACCGAGTAGCCCTTGCCATTGCCAAGGTTGTAGGTGCAGCTCCCCTTCTCCAGTGCCTCCAGGGCCAGGATGTGCGCCTGTGCGAGATCGGATACATGGATGTAATCACGCACGCAGGTACCATCAGGCGTATCGTAATCATCCCCGAACATCTTGATGCTCTCCCTCTTCCCAAGCGCCACCTGCAGCACAATCGGAATCAGGTGCAGCTCGGGATCATGATCCTCTCCCAGGTATTCGGTCGCCCCCGCCGCATTGAAGTAGCGAAGGCAGGCATGCCGCATGCCATGGGTCTTCTCCAGCCAGTGCAGCATCCGCACGATGATCGCCTTGGATTCCCCGTAGGGACTGCCCGGGACGATCCTTTCCTCCTCCGTGATGGGCATGCTCTCCGGCTGATCGAAGAGGTTGGCCGTCGAGGAAA
>CAZKNW010000253.1:0-6197 GCA_964554035.1 uncultured Verrucomicrobiota bacterium | reverse complement strand
TTCTACGGCCATCGGGGTTATGTCGACTCCTACTTCACCATCGTTCCCAGGACCGACATCTACATCGACAACAAGATTGTGCTTCCCGCCGGAAAGGCTCCCATAAACCAGCTGCATCCGGAAAAGGAGTTCTATACCACCGATGCCTACACGGACTACGCCATTCACTTTCTCAATGAACATGATCAGGAGAAGCCCTTCTTCCTCTACATGGCCTACAACGCGCCTCACTTCCCGCTACATGCCCTGCCGGAAGATACCGCCAAGTACAGGGGGCGTTTCAGGGAGAAAGGATGGGATCCCCAGCGGGAGAACCGATACAACAAACTGGTCCACGCAGGACTGATCGGAAAGGACACCGCATTATCCCTCCGTGATTCACCCGACTGGAGTTCCCTCTCAGATGAGGTGAAGGACGAGCTGGATCACAAGTTTGCCCTCTATTGCGGCATCATCGACAGGCTGGACCAGAACGTGGGCAGACTCGTCGCCCATCTCGAGAAGAGCGGACAACTGGAGAACACCGTCATCCTCTTTCTATCCGACAATGGTTCCACCAAGGAGACCGGCATGTTCGGCATCGGTGGCCACGACGTGAATCCCGACAATTACGATGAATGGGGCCGCAAGGGGGGATGGACCTCCTCGCTTGGACAAGGATGGGCCAATGTCGCAAACACCCCCTTCCGCAGATACAAGCGGGAGAACCATGAAGGTGGAACATCGTCCCCCCTGATCATCTGGTCAGGAAGGAAAAGTGGTCTCGGGATCATTCCCGGTAGCCTGACACATCAGGTTGCCCATATCATCGACATCCTTCCCACCCTTGCAGATCTCGGAGGAGCCCTGGTGCCCAACCACCTGCACGGAGTGAAGCAGAAGACCAAGGAAGGGCGTTCATTGGTTCCCCACCTGAAGGGCGCTTCCCCCACCCCAAGGACACTCTATTGGGAGCATGAGGGACATCGCGCCGTCCGGAGCGGCGACATGAAGCTGGTGGCGCTGAGTGGCCAGCCCTGGGAGCTCTATGATCTTTCCAAGGATCGTAGCGAAACGGTGGATCTCGCCGGCAGGCAGCCACAGACCGTCAAGAGACTGGAATCCACCTGGAACGCCTGGGCCACCCGCGTTGGTGTCCGGCCATGGAACGAGGTAGCCGAGGCGATGAAGACCATGCGACGGAAGGCACGCGGGAAGAAGTAAGCTGGAATGCCTTTCCGTGAAGGATCGCGCTACAAAATGAACGAGTGATCCGATACACATCGGATTCCACGATTCCAAGGTCCGCCCTCCCCAGGGTTCCCCTGCGCTCGTGGCCTGACGGGAGCCACCTATTTCTTGGCGCTCTTCTTCTTGGCCTTCTTCTTCTTTGCAGCCGGTTTCTGCTTTGGCATCAAGGCCCGAAGCTCTCGAAGTTCACCATAGCAGAGGAGCTTGTCGCCCGCTTCAATCTTCCGCTCGGCCGTCGGGATGGGATTGACCTCACTGCTCCGGGTGATGCTGATGACCACGATATTGCGCTCGCGGAGCTGGGCTTCCCTGAGGGTCTTGCCTTCGAGGTCTGGCATGTTGTGAACCACGAACTCGGCGATTCCATAGCCCGCGGAAAGACTGAGCCGCTGCCGAAGGTCCACCTCGGGAAACAGTACCTGCTGCTCGATCAATCCGATGATCTCCCCGGCCACATCCACACCGGTGGCGGTCTCAATGCCCTCCAGTCCCGGGGAGGAGTTCACCTCCATGACTTTGGGACCATCGGAACCCTCAAGCATGTCGACACCTGCCACGCGCAGACCGAGGATCTGGGCTGCCCTAATCGCAGTCTCACGGTACTCCTTGCTCAACTCCACCACCTGGGTCGATCCGCCGCGATGGACATTGGACCGATATTCATCACCCACAGCCTGTCGCCGCATCGCCGCCACCACACGGTCTCCGACCACAAGGGCCCGGATGTCCTTGCCCTTGCTCTCCTTCACGAACTTCTGCATCAGCACGTTCTGCTGCTTGCTCTGCAGTGTTTCCACGATGGCCTGGGCGACCTTCATGGAATCGGCAAGGATGACACCCACGCCCTGGGTTCCCTCAAGGAGCTTGATGATCACCGGTGCTCCGCCCAATCGCTGAAGCGCCGGAATCACATCCGTCTTGGAATGCGCGAAGACCGTATCTGGAAGCCCGATGTCGTGCCGACTCAGGATCTGCATCGAGTGCAGCTTGTCGCGTGAGCGGGAGACCGAAAGGGCGGAATTCAGCGTGAAGACCCCCATCTGCTCGAACTGACGCAGAACGGCCAGTCCATAGAACGTGATCGAGGCACCGATTCGTGGGAGTACCGCATCGTAGTGGGAAAGCACCTTGGAGTTGTAGAACAACTCCGGCTCACCATGCTCCACCTGCAGGGAAAACTTGAGGGTATCCAGCACGAGAGCCTTGTGGCCGCGCTTTTCGGCAGCTTCCCTCAGGCGTCGCGTGCTGTAACACTTCGGGCTTCTGGATAGTATTGCTATCTTCATGAATCCTTACGGACCAAAACCTTCTTCCTTACTACAGGAGCCCCTGGCTTTTTTGAAGCGATTGCAGGTGCTTTCTTCTTCACGCCGGCCGTCGGCTTCTTCTTTTTCTTGCGGGGCTTCGATAGCGGATAACGCTTTGAGACATCCACAAGAAGATCTCCCTCCAGCGCCTTGCGTCCCAACAACATGCGAAAGAGCATGTCGTCCCTCGAGGTCAACGAAAGCTCGATGCGCTTCTCGAAGGGACCGATCTTGATCAACGGTGCAACGAAATAGCGCTCTGCATAAAGCCCGTTGCTGGAACGGACCTTGGAGCGCTTGAGCACCTTCGCTGTGACGGTCTTGTATCGAAATGGTTTCTTCCGCCCGATCGCGACGTCGAACTTGATGCGACCTGACTTCAGCTTCCTGATGTTGTCCACATGAAGGGCGCTGGTGCGCGCCCCCGTGTCGGTCTTCGCCTTGATGCCTTCGATGCCCCATTCCGGAAGATCAACATACTCGGTCCAGCCGACGACATGCTTGTCATGTTTCATGAATCAGGAGAGCAAGTGCTCAATCTCAACGTGCACGGGGCTGGTCGCCTAGTGGACCCTCCCCTTCCTGCACGAGATGAGACTGCACTTTCCCGATCGATGAGACAAAACGAAAAAGGTCGGGTCGGCGGTCCAATCTGGGACGCACCGTTCCGGAATGATGGGCCTCCTGGAGGTCATCCAGGTCGAGGTCACTGATGAGGATCATCTCCTCATTGGAGTCCAGTTCGGCTGCAATCCCGTCGCGCGCAAACATGAAGTCCGACGGCGTGAACACCGCAGCCTGTCCATACTGGATGTCCATGTTGGCCACATCCGGCAGGTTCCCGACGTTTCCGGCGATGGCCACATAGACCTGGTTCTCGATCGCCCTCGCCTGGGCACAGGTGCGAACCCGCAGGTAACCCTGCCGGTTGTCCGTGCAGAACGGAACGAAGATGATCTCCGCGCCCTGGTCCGCCAGATGCCGGGAGGCCTCAGGAAATTCAATGTCGTAGCAGATGTTCACCCCGATCCTCGCGGCAGGCGTGTCCACCGCAGTCAGGGTGTTGCCACCCTGGATGCCCCACCACTTCTGCTCGTTCGGCGTGATGTGGATCTGGCTGTGACACGACGCGTCCACTGGGCAGGCAGATGTGACTCACGTTCTCAAGATGCTTGCCCACCTTCGAGGGATGGCTGCCCGCAATGATCGTGATGTCGCCCTTCCTCGCCAGTCCGCTCATCAGCTTGACCAGCTTCTTTTCATACTTGGCCAGCTTTCGGATGCCTTCAATCGGTGTGCGGGTGTCCGTCATCGACAACAGCTGCACGGAGAAGAACTCAGGAAAAAGAAGAAAGTCCGCCTGGTAGTCCGAAGCCACATCGACGAAGTAACCCACCTGCTCAGCAAACTCATCAAACGACTTCACCTTGCGCATCATGTACTGGACGCAGGCCACGCGCACCTTCCGGGCCCCAGCAGGCTTCGGTTTGTAGTCAGGATTCAACCACTCGATCAGGCTCGCGAAGTTCCGGCTCATGGGATCACGCAGATAGTTGGGAAGCACCCCGCGCAACTGGAATCCCTGGGCCAGCTGAAAGCTCAGGACGGGATCCGTCATGTCACCCTTGGAAACCCGCTCGGCATACTCCTCCGCGGACATGGACTTGTAGTGGTCCTCGTAGCCGGTCAGGCGCCCCCCCGCGAGGATACGACGCAGCTTGAGCTTCCGACAGAGTTTCCGCCTGGCCTCATAAAGCGCCTTGCCAATTCCCATCCTCCGGCAATCCGGATCGACATAGACATCCGCCCCGTAAAGCGTGTCGCCATCTGGAGCATGGCTGTTGAAGTAACCGCTGTCGGTGATTCCCGCCCAGGTATGGAGCCGGAGGGGATCCTTGCCCAGGTCCACGATCAGCGAGGCCACCGCTCCCACGATCTTGCCGTCCACCACCGCCACCAGCTGACCCTCCGGAAACACCCTTTGGTGACTGATCAGGTGTGATTCCCCCCAGACAATGTTGTCCTTGGAAAGGGTAGGGTAGCTCTTCTCGTTCAATTTCACCAGTGAAGCCACATCCTTCGCTGTGGCCTGCCTCACGCGCACTTTGGGTTTGCTACTCATAAATTTTCGGCGAAACCCCGCTTTGTTAACCAAGCGCAGTTTCAAGGCTTTGCAAGAAACAGCAACATGAAACGGGGGAGCCCGCCCAAGATGGACATCCGGAAGGAAGGATGATCTGAAAGCTCAAAGAGAGGCGTTCTCCCAGGTTGGGACTTCACTTTGGATATAGGTTCCGAAATCATGACTTCCTCCAGAATCCCATGAACAAATGAGCGAATTCTCCATCGACACCTTCCCCTTGGCCGAGGTCGAAAAGGCTGCGCTGAGTGATTCCCTTGCCGTGCTTGACGCATTGATGAAGCGACCCGATGCCTCCCTGCTGCATGGCTTTGCAATCTGCACCGATCCCGATGTGACCAGCGCCTACTGGACGGCTGAAACAGTGGATCAGCTCAACGAAAGGGGAAAGGAACTCCTCGACCGAAATCACAAGGCAGATCCGGAATCCACACTCGATCTGGAAACCGCAATCGCCGTTTCACGCTTCGAACCAGCCGACTGGCCCATCCATGGTCAGTCCGGGGAAACCCTGAGGCTCGAAGGGCTCAACGAAGCCTTGAACCAGGTTTGGGAAGTCTTTGAGGAGCTTCCGGATTCGGATGAAAAGATTCTGGATCACTCTCCCCGGACGACCCGGGCCCTGCTCAGGGCCATCGGAAAGGGACTAATCACCGCCTCCAAGTCCCTGACCCGGCCACGCGCCCTTGATGGACAGTCCATGAGTCTGCTCGTCTGGGAGAATGATCCCGACCATCCCGATGTGGTCAGTGAGATCGCCGAACAACTCAATGAAGAGGAAACCTTCGCCGCATTCAGCAACCCCTTTGGCGACGAGTAATAAGAGGCGATCCCTAATCAGTCAGAAAGGGGATCGCAAACTTCCCAGGGATCCAAAACGTTGCCGCGGCACCAATCGAAAGCATCATCAAACCTCTGAAAGACCTCGCTCTGCCCCTGGAGTTCCAGAACGTCCTCCCTGTCGCAGAGATTCTTCAACAAGCGTTGCTTCTCCGGTGTATCGCCTACATAGGCGGTGTAAGGAACATCAAGGACGGCCCCAAAGACCAAAAGGGCGGATTCGATGCGACCATCCCTGAGTGACTTGGCCTCACCTAGCGTCAGGTCCCAGATCACCGCCTTAAGTCCTTCACCCGAATGCGCGTCTCGGAGTAGACAGGCCATCTCGCCTTTCTCAACATCACCCCGGATCCTGATGATCCTGATCCCTGGTATGTCAGAGTCTTGAATGATCACCATGAGGTAAGTCTCCGTCATCCAAGAAACGAGCGCCAGCAGCTTTCAGGTCAACCTTTGCCCCTTTCTTGGCATACCCTTGATCACCACGAAGAATCGAAGGGAATGAAGAGCGTGGAAAAGATCCGATTCACATCGGATTCTACGGAGTTGGACTGCCCCCTGAGAACGCAAACGCCCAACTAGAGCGTTTCCCTCTGTGTTTCTCAGTGTCCTCGGTTGTAAGGCCGAATGCGGTTTGAGACGGGTTGGCGATGGTTTGAGACACTTTGCAGTGGGGGTGC
>CAZKNW010000252.1:0-6209 GCA_964554035.1 uncultured Verrucomicrobiota bacterium | reverse complement strand
CCCGCGCCAGTTGATCGATGTGGGGTGTCTGGACGACCTTGTTGCCATAACAACCCAGGTCACCATAGCCGACGTTGTCGATGAAGATCAGCACGACATTGTCGCGGGCATCCACAACACGAGGAAGAGCTGCAAGAAGCAGCATAAGCTGAAGGGCCGTCTTCATTTCTCGGGGGGGACCTGTTTTATGTCCCTCCCGCCTGACCGGGTCAATCCGTTCCTTCGCCTTTCAGGACATTCAAACCGGATTGTCTTTCGCCCCCCGCTTGCTAACGTCCTTCGATGATCCTCCGGTCAAGCCTTCTGATCTTCCTCCTCACCCTTGGAGTACTGAACACTTTTGCGGAGAACTGGCCAGCATGGCGCGGTCCCACAGGTCAGGGGTTCAGTTCCGAGAAGGACCTTCCCACAGAATGGAGCCGGATGAAGAACATCGCCTGGAAGACTCCCCTTCCCGGTCCTGGGAATTCCACACCGATCATCTGGGAAAAGAAGGTCTTCCTGACCCAGGCCTCGGGTCGGGACGGAAGTCTCCGCGAAGTGTGGTGTATCGATCGCGACAGCGGAAAGGTTCTCTGGAAGTCGGGAACCTCCTACACGGAGGAGGAGACCACCCACAAGACGAACCCCCAATGCTCGGGCTCACCTGTCACCGATGGCGAGCTTGTCGTCGCCTCCTTTGCCTCGGCGGGCCTTTTCTGTTTCGACATGGATGGCAGGGAACTCTGGCATCGGGATCTCGGGAAGCAGACGCACATCTGGGGCAACGGGGCCTCACCCGTTCTTCACGAGGATCTCGTGCTGCTCAACTTTGGACCTGGACCCAACACCGCCCTTATCGCCCTCGACCGAAAGACGGGTGAAACAAGATGGCGCATGGACGAACCCGGCGGACGGTCGGGGCTGGAACCCAAGAAGCCGGGAGAGAACAACCGGAATGTCTGGGTGGGCTCCTGGTCGTCGCCTGTTCCAGTGACCCAGGAGAACCAGACCTATTTCCTCATGACCTACCCTGGCCGAATGTTTGCCTTCGAGCCCACGAACGGTAAGGAGATCTGGAACGCCACCGGACTGAACCCACTCGTTTACACTTCACCCATCCACAATGGTGAGATCGCTGTCGCCATGGGCGGCTTTCAAGGCGACACCATCGCGGTCAAGTTGGGCGGCTCAGGCGATGTCACCACGAGCCACAAGCTCTGGGAACACAAGCGCACCAAGCAAAGGATCGGATCCGGTGTCATCCATGAAGGCCACATCTACATCCTCAACGATCCCGGTATTGCCGAATGCTTCGAGCTGAAGACTGGAAACCGTATCTGGGAAGAACGCCTCCGGGGACCCGGTCCCACCTCACAGAACTGGTCCTCCATGGTCCTTGCCGATGGCCACCTTTACGCCATCAACCAGGGCGGCGATGCCTTCGTTTTCAAAGCCAGTCCGACCTTCGGGCTCGTCGCCACCAATTCCCTCCGCGAAAAGACCATCGGCTCCATCGCCATCTCCAACCTGAAGCTCTTCATCCGCACCCACAAGGCACTCTGGTGTGTGGCGAAGTGATTTGAAAATCTTCGGTTTTCTTTGCACGTGGTGAGCCCTGCCGAATCCATTACCTCCTGTAAAACGCCATGAATCGCCTTTCCTTCGTTCTCCTTCTTTTCACCTTCACCTGTATCTCCACAAACGCCCAAACGGGTGGCTTTGCATCCGGCCCCGCTGTGCAGGGTGAGGTCACCAAGCTGTCATCCATACTCGGTGCGGCCTTGACACAGTCCGACGTGGACTTCACTGCGGATGTCTCCATCACGTCGCGACAGCTTCCCAAGGCTGCGGAAATGAAACTCTCCGTTGCTGGAGGAAAGATCCGATGGGACGTGGACACCTTGAAGATGGTTCCAGACCCAACAGCACAACAAATGGTGCGCAACCTGAAGATCGATCAGATGGCGATGCTCATGGAACGAGGCAAGGATCTCGTTGCCATCTATCCGAGACTCAATGCCTGGGTGAAGGTCGACGCCGCTTCACACAAGGAGTTCTTCGAGAAGTTCGCAGCAAAGGACATCGAAGCGGCCCTCAAGGAAGTGGGAACCGAGACCATCAACGGTCAATCGACCACCAAGTATCAGGTCTCCAATGAAGTGGCCGATCTGGATGCAGGAGAAAGCGCTTTTGTCTGGCGGGCCAGGGATCTGGAGAATCTACCCATCAGGATCCAGGCCACCGAAAGCGGACAGACCTGGCAAATCGATCTCAGCACTGTGAAGATTGGAAAGGTCGATTCCTCAAAATTCTCGGTTCCTGCTCACTGGAAACAATACCCCTCGGTGGAACAACTGATCATGGGCGCCATGCAAGCCGGCGGTCAGTTTCCCGGATTGGGTCAATAGATCGGTTCATTCGGCTTTCGCCAGTTCCAGTGCCCAAAGCTCGGTGTTTCTCATCCTCACTTGAATTCGAAGAAGGTCTTTTCCGTTTGATGTGATCGTTGGACCCGACTTCCATCGCACAAGGTGATCCACAGAATCGTTATGGATCACTTCACAGTCGGAATGATCATGGCCAATCAGCGGGATTCCCTTTTCATTCAAAATCGCAACCGTTGCGGAACCCGTTCCTGAAGTATCGATGTTCAGGCGTAGTTGATCGCCTTCCAGATTGAATGACCTGGTTGTCAGGACGCCACCCTCGTTTCCGGCGGCCATCGCCACAAAGCCATCCAAACGGCTCGTGGCACAGTAGATTCCTCCGAGATCGCGTTGCTTGCTCGCTTCCCGGTCCGCCATGTTGCGATCCCATTCCACAGGTCGATTGTGGGTATGCGGCCAGCCGACGAAATACTGATGTAGTTCCCTTCCACGACGAATGATCCCTGTGCCCATGCTGACCAGTTGCAGGGTCAGGCCATCGATATGGTCAGGCTCCACCCAGGGCTCACGAAAGCGTTCCCATGAGATGCCATCACGACTGACCGCCAGCTGCGCATCGAACGTACCATCATTGCCATCGAGGGCTCGGGGTCTCAGTGACTTTCCGGTGAAATGAAAGTAGGCTGCCGGAAAGGCAAAATAGGCATTGTGCGCCCATGGATACCGGAACACCGTACTCGTATAGAGATGGACATTCTCGGGATCACGATCATCCGGTCTCATGACAATCGGCAGCTCCCGACCGATGGTCGCCACCTTGTCTTTTCCCCAGACCTGTTTCGGTGGAACCGACTCGTCAAAGGACCAGGGGGATTCGAGATCGCTCGGGGCCACCCGACAGATCGAACGTTTCGGATCCCAGGCCCGGAGGTAGATCACATGGCGATGGATCGATGGATCCCAAAAGGCAGAAGGCTGACTATCCGGCACACGTGGAAACAAACGGACCTCATGCTGGCGCCAGTGAACTCCATCCTGGGAATGGGAAAGGTAGACCCCAGCTGTCTTGGGATCCGGCCAGTTTCGGTTGTGCAACATCTCGAACCGCCCGTCGGGATCTGCGGCAGGATCAATGAAGACACCCGCTTCCACAGCCTCCATCGGGAATAGATTGTTTTGCCTGCTCCCCTTGAACTCCGTCAGGTTCAGCTTAGGGCGCGTCCATCGAAGACCGTCCCTGCTGGTCGCTAGCGCAAGGTGCTTCCCCTTTTTCCCATCGTAACAACCATAGTACAACATGGCGGTCCCCTCGTGGTCGATCACGGTGCTGTAGAAGATGAATCCCAGTTCCTCCCACGGCTGATCCGGTTTGAGCACACGACGAATCTGCTTGGGAGGCGTCATGCGTCTTTGAACACCAGACGTCATCTCCGATTCGATCAGTCGTGCATCCAGGAAGAGATGCCGCCCCAACGCAAGGGTTTCCGCTCCAGTAAGCACCCCCGAAAGGAAGAGCCAGACCATCAACCACATCAAACGACCGGGAAAGAATTTCACGTGCTTATTCAACGCCGCAACCCATCCGCATTCAATCCCTGAAGACCATGGTCCGCCGGATGCTGGTGTCGGCTTTTCAACAAAACTTGTCCGGCAGTTCAAGGTTTTGCCGATCGGTCCTTCATACTATTCTTCCCATTCCTGATGCGCTCTTTTCGTTTGGCAGTTTTCATTGGAATCCTTTCCGGGGCCTGCATGGCTTCTCCGGGCATGGAGTCTTTTGAATCGGAGGTCAGGCCGTTCATCCAGAAGTACTGTCACGACTGCCATGGCGGGAAGAAGGTTAAAGGCAAGGTGGACTTCACGAAGATCTCTACCAGCAGTGACCTCGATGAATCCTTCGAACTCTGGGAAACCGTGATGGAGTTGCTGAAGGATGGTGAGATGCCACCCGACGCCGCCAAACAACCTTTCGCCGGTGAACTGGAACCCATCTTCAACTGGTATCAGAAACGCTTTGTCGATTCGGTCGATCCCCATCCGGGCTTCTTCAAGCCGCGTCGACTTTCCGCGCATGAGTACCGCAACACGCTTCGATCACTCCTCGGGTTTGATCTTGAGGTGGCGGTCATGGAGGCCGAGCAGACCCGATCGGAGAAGTCACTGATCCTGAAACTGCTTCCCGTCGATCCTCCCGGAAAGAGTGGCTTCCAGAATGACACGTCGGGCAACCCGCTGACCGCCAATGTCTGGGACCAGTATTCCTATCTTCTGGATACGGCTCTTGAGGAGCTTTTCTCACCAAAGCGTCGAAGGGAGTTGGAAACGCTTTGTGGCCAACCCATCAAGGACCAGTTCCAGGAAGATCACGCCAGAGATCTGCTGAACAACCTGGTTCCGAGAATCCTGCGAAGGGCACCCGACACAGACCATTTGCAGGCGATTCTGGATCACGTTGCCGCAGCACCTGATGTGGAGGAGGCCACCCGCTTCCAGATCAAGTCGCTGCTTCTTTCACCAGCCTTCCTCTACCGTGGTCTGGTGGCGGAAGGAAAACCAGGCAAGGTGACAACCGTCGATGCCTACGAATTGGCCGAACGCCTTTCCTATTTCCTATGGGCCGACATGCCGGACGAAGCATTGATGCAACGCGCACGATCCGGACAGCTGGTTGATCCTGTTGTTCTCGCAGAAGAGGTGGATCGAATGATCGCCTCACCCAAGTCCCGCAATTTGGCTGAGGACTTTGCTGTCCAGTGGCTCGCGCTCAATGAGATCGATCAATTCGAGGCCAGGCAACTCCCGCTTGCAGAATCCCTGAAGTCGGAACCCATTGAATTTTTTGACTATCTGATCCGTGAGAACCGGCCATTGATGGAGCTGATCGATTCCAAGGTGACCTTCATCAGCCAGCACACGGGAAAGTACTATCCCGGAGACCGCAAGCAGCTGAAACCGCTCAAACGACAGAAAGGCATTGAAATGTTCCATGCGCCCATGGAACGAATCCGAATTGAAGAATCACCCGGAAGAGGGGGACTACTGACCATGCCCGGGATCCTCGCCATGAACAAGGGACCCGTCCTGCGTGGAACATGGATGTTGGAACGCATCCTCGGGGAACACCTTCCAGAGCCACCTGCGAACGTCGGGCAGGTTCCGCAGAACCGAAAGGGGCAGAACCTGACTTTTCGCCAACTCTTTGAAAAGCACCGGTCCAATTCGACCTGTGCCGTGTGCCACAACAAGATTGATCCGCTTGGTTTTGCCCTCCAGGCCTATGACAAGAACGGCGAATATGTGCTGGCCAAGGGATACAAGCCGTCCAAAGGTGTGGATCCTGACGATGTTTCACCCGAAAGAATCGATACACGCGGACGACTGCCCGGCGGTGAAACCTTTGCCGACTTTGACGAACTGAAACACATCCTCATGTCTTCACAGAAGGAACAAATCATCCGCAACCTCGTGGAACGCATGCTCTCCTACGCGTTGGCCAGGAAGCTGGAGATCCATGATCAGCCGACCGTCAAGAATCTGACTGAGAAGCTTGCTAGGCAAGATGGGACCTATCACGACCTGATTCACGCCATCACCCAGAGCCTTCCCTTTCGATACACCGAGTTCCCGGAACCCCAGACCCAAAGCAAACCATGAGCCTCCGACTCGACAGGCGCACCTTCCTGCGCGGCTCCACCGCCGCTCTGCCCCTACCCTTCCTGAACCTGATGGAGAACCGGACGCGTGGCGCTGAGACCACTCCTCCCGTCCGCTTCATGACGCTCTTCAAACCGAACGGCGTCCACCCTCCTTCATGGAACATCGAAGGCGGTTCCGAGTTCG
>CAZKNW010000251.1:0-6235 GCA_964554035.1 uncultured Verrucomicrobiota bacterium | reverse complement strand
CGTACTTGATTTTCTACAAGATTGGCAGGACGGTTTTACGCCTTTAAATCAAGAGCAGGAAAAACAGCTTGCCTCTATAAATGATGTAATCGCTGAAATGCGCTTTCACAGCCACTTACGAAATCCAGAAGGACCTCGGTGCTGGCCTCGATCACTACCCGGGCACCCTCAGTGGGAACCTCGCCGTTGCTCCAGGTCTCCGGATCCCCCCAGGGACCGGACTGGACCGATGTATGTGTCGCATGATGGTGGGCTACGAGTTCAAAGACGGCTGCATGCTCGTCCTGAACCGGAACCGGATCATGCGAATGTTGCGCCCACAGGGGCGTGGCCCACCCAAAGACCAGCAAGGTCAATGAAAGCGCCATTGTTCGCACTTTTATCTTCATGGTTTGTTGTTTGCTTTTACCGGCGAGCGACCGGCGGTTTTATGATGATTTAGGTAATATAGTTTTATGATTGCTCGGATGAGAATCAGCAGGCACCCACCCCATTTTCAGAATTGACCGGGAATGCCATTGAACAGCGGGCCATCGCAAAGTGCGGGGTTCGCAAAAAATCCTATGAGGCATCAACGCAACTTCCTGTGAACAAACCGGATCACCGGCTACCGGTGTTAAAAAGCAGTCCCTCAAAGCAAAGGCACGCTAGTCCATAATGGCTAGGAAACGAACGTGGACTGATTGAGGAAGGGAGTCTGCGCGCCCTCAATTGAAGTCATGACTTGCGTCCTGAAATCCCCCATATTTGCCCGGTAATAACCCAACTTCAGGTATGCCCTTTGCATTTATGAAACGGACTTTATGGATCCTTTCCCTGCTCCTCCTACTGACAGGATCCCCTCTGGTGGCAGCGACCTTTGAGGGTCGTGACTTCGACTTCCACGGCTTCAAGGGTGTGGAATTCAAGCATGCTGGACGCACAGCAAAGGTCGTCCTGCCGGAGACCAAGATCTCCGGTATGCCCTGGATCTGGCGCGCACGATTCTTTGGTCACGAACCACAGACGGACATCGAACTCCTGAAGAAGGGCTGGCACGTTGCCTTCATCGATGTCGCCGGACTTTACGGAGGCAGTGAGGCCATCGCGATCTGGGACAGCTTTTTCAAGCTCCTGACGGAGGAACATGGATTCTCAAACAGGCCTGCACTGGAGGGCATGAGCCGGGGTGGCCTCATCATCTTCAACTGGGCCGCCGCCAATCCCGACAAGGTCAGCTCCATCTATGCGGATGCACCCGTATGCGATATTCGAAGCTGGCCAGGCGGCAAAGGCAAAG
This sequence comes from uncultured Verrucomicrobiota bacterium, assembly GCA_964554035.1. GTDB lineage: Bacteria > Verrucomicrobiota > Verrucomicrobiia > Limisphaerales > CAZKNW01 > CAZKNW01. The sequence goes on along the minus strand of CAZKNW010000251.1, from coordinate 4,956 downwards.
CCAAGGGAAGCCCAAGGAACTGGACCGAATGCCTGAGGGCACACGGTTTGACCGAGGAAAGCAGTTCCTCGGCAATGACCAGTCCCATTCATGTCGCGGACAGGATCGCCCAGGCGGGCATCCCTGTGCTCTGCGTGGTGGGGGATGCGGATGACGTGGTGCCTGTCCTCGAAAACACGGCCATCATGGAGAAGATCATCAGAAAGCAAGGTGGATCCATCCAGGTGCTTCACAAGCCGGGTGTCGGCCATCATCCCCACAGCCTGAATCCGCCCGACACGATCGTCGGCTTCATCCTGGCGAACGCAAAGTGACCGTCGCTCAACCTGACTGAAGCACCGAGCGGTAGACATCCAGTGTCTCCGTGGCGCAACGCTTCCAGGTGAACTTGGCTCCCTGCTCCCTTCCCTTGGCGATCACCTCATCACGAAGATTCGAATCGGACAGCAGCCTCAGGATCTGCTCGAGGAAAGACTCCGGAGTCTGTTCCGCATAGCACGCCGCTTCTCCTCCCACCTCGGGAATGCTGCCGTTGCGCGAACAGACGATAGGACAGCCAAAGTTCATGGACTCAGCGACCGTCAGCCCAAAGCCCTCGTAGCGACTGGTGAACAGGTAGATCTGGGCATGCTCATAAAGCCATCGTACCACACCATCCGGCTGACGACCCAGGAAGTGCCACTCGGGAGGAGGTGCCATCTCCTCTCCCACGCCCTCCCACGGTTTGCCCGATATCAGTAGCGGCGGGAGGGGCTTCCCCTTCTCGCGCGCAAGGTCGTAGATTCCCTTCATCAAACCGAGGTTCTTGTTCGGGTCCAGATGCCCGACGTAGAGCAGGAACTCGGAAGGCACTTCGAAGTCCGGTTTCTCTGCGCCGATGCCCGCATCCGGATCTGAAAGACCGCCCCCCAGATAGACGACCTCGATCCTGGCCGAATCCAAACCGAGAAGGCTCATGGCCTCATCCGCCGTGAATTGGCTGTCGCACAGCACCTTGTCCATCAGGTGGGTCCTTGCCAGCCGGGACTTGGCCCTCATGCGCGTCCATCCCCGGAAGCGATCCGGGGTCTGGATGTATCCAAGGTCATGCAGGGTCATTACCTGCCGACAGCCCGGGGCATCCAGGAATGGAAAATCGAGATAGTGGATGAGATCACATTTCTTCTTCCTGACTTCGGCGGGGCCTTGGAACTTTCCCCAGAGCAACTCCCGGTACGCCGTCTTCATCGCACGCCACGGCTGGGCAAACTCGTAGTTGGTCACCTTCCAGGCGATCTCTTCCAGCTCCAGTTCCTTCCGGTCATCGACCTTGGGCAGCATCGCTTCCAGATGATCGATATAACGCGACACACCTCCTTGGAGGATGTAGCGGTGGTTGGTGTCGAGGGCGACCTTCATGAACGGGGCAAGCCTCCCTAGAGACGTGGCTTCGGAGGCATGATCGGGGCGGCAATCGATGAGACGCCCTTCCGCTTGATCCTGCGCTTGTAGACGGAATCACCGCAGGTCACGTAGATGACGTCCATCTCCGGGCCACCAAAAGTGATATTGGAAACCCACTGGTTCTGCGGTTTGCGGATGATGCCGTTCACGCGCCCGGGCTGATCGCAGACCTGGATGCCCATATGGGTCGTCACGTAGAGGAAACCCTGGTCGTCCATCGCCATTCCATCCGCGCCACTGGTATTGCCACCGACCGGCATGTGCAGGAAGTGATAGGGCTGCTTGAAGGTCAGTGTCCCGTCCTCCTTGATCCGGAATGAATAGACGAAAGCCCCCTCGGTATCGGAAACCATGAGCACGGTCTGGTCCGGGGAAAAGGCCACTCCATTGGGCTTGGCAATGCCCGTATCCACCACCTGGGGTTTCCCTCCCTTGGGAATGATGTAGACATTCTTTTCGCCCGGGCTCGTCACATAGATGTCGCCCTTGCTGTTGATCACAAGGTCATTGGAACCAAGCCCCTTGGCGACGACCTCATATTTTCCGTCCATGCCATAGGCGACGATCTCCTTCCGGCCGTTGGCACACGCATACAGTCTTCCATCGGGGCCAAACATCAGGCCATTGGCCTTGCCGGTGTCCTTGGCGAACAGGGCCACCTTTCCGGACTTCGCATCGACCCGATGAATCTCGCTGGCCCGGAGATCGGTGAAGAAGAGGTTTCCCTTCGCATCAACGGCGGGGCCTTCGGTGAACTGGAATCCTCCAGCCAGCTTCACCCAGTCCTCGCCATCCAGGTAGATGTCGAGAAAGCGGTCACCCTTGTGCTTCGGCTTGGGGATGGGATTGGGATAGCCACTCCAGACGGACTTGAGGGCCTGTGGAAGGATGGCGGAACCGTGCTTGTTGTTGTGCCCCTCCGTTCCCCACACGTGCTCCACCTCGTAACCCGAGAATTCCAGCGACCGGAGAACGTCCCGATTGGCCTCCCACCAACTGCCGCAGTAGAGGTCATTGTCGTTCACTCCATCCTGCATGAAGATCCTCAGGGGCTTGGTCTCCATCTTGCGGATCATCCAGGGGAAGTTATGTCCACCGCGCAGGTTGACGAAGGTGCCCACGAAGGAAACCACCCTCGAGAATTCCTCAGGCCGTTCCCACGCGGCATTGAAGGCGCAGATGGCACCTGAGCTCGAACCCAGGATACCGCGGCTGTTTCCGTCCTGCTTCAGGTTGTAGCTCTTCGCCACATGGGGAAGTAGCTCCTCGAGCAGGAAGCGGGCGTAGCGGTCGCCCATCGCATCATATTCGAAGCTGCGGTTGAAGCGCGGCTGGGCATCCTTGTTGGCCGCGGGCACGACCCCCGGCTGCACCATCACGCCGATCATCACCGGGAGCTCGCCCCGGTGGATCAGGTTGTCGAGCACTACGGGCGCCCTCCACCTTCCCTTCTCGCTGGCAAAGCCATTCCCGTCCTGGAAGATCATCACGCAGGCCGGTTCCTTGGGATCATACTGGGCTGGGACGTAGATGTGGTAATCACGGATTGTTCCCGGATAGATCTTGCTGTCGTTCCACTGAAATTTGGTGACTGTCCCCTTGGGCACGCCCTCCTGTCGCATGGAGTCGGGGCCGAGCTCATAGGTGTCGGCGGCCATCAACGGACCCAGCTGAAGGACAAGAAGGAGAACGAGAAGGAATCGTGGAAAATGCATGCCGCAGTCTGCTGAGCCGTTTCAGGAATCAACAATCAAAAACCTTCAATCCTTCGCGTCTTCGGACTTCTTCCTGAAGAGATGCCGGCTCTGGTGGGACTGCCACATGAGGATGAAGGGAATGCCGATGGAAAGCTCCCTCACCCGCTTGCAAAGGGCCAGGGCCACACAGGATTCGGGCGTCAGCCCCAGCATCACCCCGACCACGGCAAGCCCCCCCTCCTGTGCCCCCATGGCCGCCGGGATGAAAAAGGCACCCACGCGGATGGCCTGGGTCAGGCTTTCAAGGATCAATGCCTCCGTGAACGTGACCGGGTGTCCGATGAACTGCATGGCAAGGTAGACCTCACCAATCATCAGGAAGCGGAAGGCCATCCGGTAGGCACCACTGCGAAACACCGCCCAACCCTGTCCATAGAGTCCGCGGATCTCCTTGTCGTAGGTCTCCGCATTCTCGGTCAGGTCGCCCGTCAACCTGCGGAATTTGCTCCCTGACTTGGCCAGCAAGCGGAAGACACCACGCGACTGCGCCCAGATCAGCAAGCCCACCATGATGGAGAAACAGGCTGCTCCAATTCCGATGGCCAACGCCACGGAACCACCGGCGTAGCCAAGGACAAGGAGGGTCAGGCCCAGCATGGTGAAGATGATCTGGGTGAGCAGCTGCATCGTCTTGTCAACGACGCCCGCCGCGACGGCCTGATGGGCCGAATACCCCGACTGGATGTTCATGTGGGCACGGGCCACCTCGCCTCCAAGCTGCGCCGTCGGAAGAAGCCAGTTGATTGAGAGTCCGACCACCCCTGGATAAAACGCCTTCCGGAAAGGAAGCGGCTTCTCGATGAAGAGGGTCTGCCAGGCCATCACCGCCATGCCGAGTGGAATGAAGGCATAAAGGGGAAGCAGAAACACCCGCCACGACGCCTCCTTCAATCCTGCCATCACCGCCCCCACGCCCTGCCATGCAAGCACGCCACAGAAAAGGAAGAGGCCGATGGTGAGGGTGATCCAGACTTTCTTGTTCATGCGTCGACTATCGGAATGACCATCACAGACCCGCCATGGCAAGTCGAGAGACGGGTGTGGCAAATCAATTACACCCGAGTCCTCAATAAACCTCAGGTGCTATGTTCGCCATGAAACAGGCCTTCAGCCCTATATCTTACTTCTGCCACATCCCTAGGGCTTCACCCTAGGCTACCATTGAAACACACCGTTGGTGCTTCCGACCCATTGGGATATTCACACCTTCAGGGCCAACGGCCCGATTCAACTCCAGCCCAAGGTGGAGCCCTGGGATTCAGGTCAAACCAAACAAAAAAGCGCTGAAGGCGCGACTCAATCATCTCCGAATGGTCTTCTCCAGCCCGCGACCGAATTTCTCCGTTTCCCAAGTCGTCCCATTGCGACATGCTTTTCATCCCGCTTATGAAGAAGACGATGACCCTCCTGTTTCTCCTCACCGGTGTCCTGCTTTGCAGCGCGGCATCGAAAAAGAACGTCCTGCTGATCCTCGTGGACGATCTCAAGCCCTCCTTCGGGGCCTATGGCGAGAAGTGGGTGCATTCACCCAACCTGGACCGGCTGGCCGCCAAGGGCATGCGCTTCGACAAGGCCTATTGCAATCAGGCTGTCTGCGCGCCATCAAGGAACAACCTCCTCCTGAGCTCACGCTCCACCTCGCTCGGGATCTACAACCTCGGCACCAACTTCCGAAAGGCCGAACCGGACGCCATCACCCTGTCCCAGTATTTCAAGCAGAACGGCTGGCACTCCGCCGGGATCGGAAAGGTCTTTC